>CAZRYV010000059.1:0-11881 GCA_964604385.1 uncultured Brachyspira sp. | reverse complement strand
TTATATAGTATAGTATTTTTATGAAATTTGTTAATAGTTTAATTCGTTATTTATATAATTTTACCGACACTCTTTTTGTTTCGTCCTCGAGCCATTTAACGAAAGATTCTCTCATACGAATTTCGCCAAGATAATTTTTTACTCTCGTTCTTATGCTGTCCATATCTTTTTCTACGGAAATTATTTTTACTATATAAAAACCTTTGCCCACTAATTCTCTAACCGAGCTAACCGTTCCCACTTTATAGCCTCTCTTTACCAAATTAAGTCCCGCGTTAATTTGAGCAGGGAGAGATTTTTTTCCTTCGTCATATAAAAGATTATATCCCAAATCTCCTCCGCTGTTTTTTGTCGCTTTATCGTCGCTATATCTTTTTGCAAGTTCTGAAAAATCGTCTCCTCTCGCCGCCAAACCTCTAACGGTATTTGCAATTTTCTGTTTTTCGCCTTTTTCTGTAAAAGTCGTAGCTTGAAAAAATATCCAAGAGAGTTTAACTAAAGTGTCGGCTTCAAACATAGATTTTTCTTTGCTGTTATTATAAAATTCGTCAGCATCCTCGTCGCTTATATCTCCGCTATTAACCACGAGTCCGCTTAAATTTTCCATAGCGATTTGTTTTTTTATCGAATTTCTATATTCCGCATAAGAAATTCCTTCCGCTCGGAGTTGTTTTGAAAATTGGTCTAATGTCATATTATACTGTTTTGCAATGCTGTCCAATCTTCTGCTGACATCGTTCTCCTCTATAGTATAATTATATTCCTGCAATTTTAAATACATTATTCGCTCTTCAACCAAATCCTTATAAACCAAATCATCGTTAATATTATGTCCCATTGATTTTGCTTGCATGTTCAAAAAAGTTTTTCGGCTTATAAAGTCTTCGTAAGTTATAGGCATAGAACCCACTATTCCAACTATGCTATTAACGACATCTCCGAACAAAATATTATCAAAAATATTAATAAAAAAAATATTAAATACAAAAAAAGATAGAGCGACAATTCTTTTCATTAAACAAATCTCCGTTAATTATTTAAACTTTTTATGATAATTATTAAAACCTTTTATATAGAATAACATTAAAATAATTTATATGCAACAAATTATAATTTATTTTCCCGCCGTTTTGCCCGATAATAATTTTAATCTGCTTAAAAATTCTTTATTATATTCTGCTATTATATCGATTTTATTTTTGGTTATAGGATGAATAAAATGTATTTCTTTCGCTATCAAAGCAAAACATGACATTTTATATATTTTGGCATTTTTGGAATATATTTTATCTCCTATAATCGGATGCCCGATATATGACAAATGAACTCTTATTTGATGAGTTCTTCCCGTAATCGGATTTAATTCCAAAAAAGTATGGTCTTTTAATTTTTTTAATACTTTATAATTCGTTATTGCGTTTTCTCCTCCAAATTTTACTGAAAGAGGAATTCTTTTATTCGGATTTTTGCCGTCTTTTCCGATTGATATGTCTATAGTTCCTTTATAATTTTTTATTACGCCTTCGACTATAGCATGATATATTTTATTTATTTTTCTGTTTTTAAAAGCGTCCTCAAAATATTTTTTAGTATTTTCGTCTTTTGCCAAAATGACTATTCCCGAAGTATATTTGTCTATTCTATGAACCAAATAAAGATTTTGTATGCCGTTATAATTTTCTTTTATCAATTTAATTAAATTATTGTCAACTTCGATTCCTGCGTCTTTGTTTATCGCTATAAAATAATTATCTTCGTAAATAATGTTTATACTCATAAAAATATTTAAAATAAAAATTAAAATAAAAATAAAAAATTAAAAAAATAAAAATTAATTATTAAATAGTTATTTCTTAAAAAGAAAAAACACCGCTAATATTAAACATAAAAAACCTATAAAATGATTAAGTCTAAAAGTTTCGTTTTTAAAAAATATTATAGTAAAAATCGTAAATACGGTTAGAGTTATAACTTCCTGTATAACTTTAAGTTGCATGAGAGAAAAAGGTCCGCCATTTTCCGAAAATCCTATTCTATTTGCGGGAACTTGAAAACAATATTCGAATAATGCTATTGCCCAACTTATAAGTATAACTAAAGGGAGAGCAAGTTTACTAAATCCTTTCATTTGATTAAATTTTAAATGTCCATACCATGCTATAGTCATAAATGCGTTTGATAAAATAAGCAGCGATATCGTAGTTATGCCTTTCATAATATTTTATTCTCCTTAATTTTGAATTATCTACCATCATTTTAAATCTAAATTAAATAAATTTTTATATATTTTAAATGTTTGAAAATTATATTATTCTTTTTTATCTTTATTATTTTTATCATATAATTTTTTTATTATCAATATTAAAACCGCTATTATCAATATTTTTATTATAAAATTTAATATCCCGTCTATATGGATAAAAGAAATATAAGGTTTATGAGCGATATGATGAAACGCGGGAGAGCAAGAAAATAAAAAGAACGAAGAAAAAATAAAGTAAAAAATAATCGATAATATTTTTAACATAGTAAAATCCTTCATATAATTCTATTTTTTATTAGACGAATAACTATACAAAAAGTTCCTTTATAGTATTGAATAAATATACAAATATGTTATATTAATAGTTGTATATTTTATTAAAGGAGAAAAAAATGAAAAAGGTAAAAGGATTATTTATAGAAAACGAACCTTCTATATTGGAAAAATATAAGAGTTCGCTAAACGATTCGTTCGATATAACGATTTTTAAAGACACGAATTCGTCATTGGCTTATATTATAGAAAATAATTTAAATATTTATTTCTATATTATAAGAATTACAAAAAATAACGGAGATAGCATAAAATTTTTTGCAGATAAAATAAAAGGAATAAATCCTCAAATAAAATTAGTCATAATAGAATCCGAAAACAGCATAATCGACGAAAAAAAATTCGATAACGCTTTAATTTTCCCTAAACAAATCGACACAGGACATATAGTATCGAGCATTATGCAATATATAGAAAATATGAGCGACAGTCAAAGAAGACAATATTCGAGAGTCAACTGGCCCCTACATGTTATAATAGGTTATAAAGATAAAAGCAGAAATCCAATAGACAGAAATATTTTATCGATTAGCGGAAACGGTTCTTATATAAGTTCCGATACAAGCATTCCAAATAAGGGAGATATGCTCGGTTTGACTATATCTTTTAAGGATTTCAAATTATTTACCGAAGCGAAAGTAGTATGGGTAAATGACGACAATAAAAAACCCGATTTACCTAAAGGATTTGCCGTTCAATTTATCGATATCGGACCCGCTTCTCAGAAAATAATAGACCAAATTATAAGAGATAAATTATTGCAAGAGATATTGATAGAATATAAAGAAGAAAACTTTTCTTAAATATATAAATTATATATTTAATATTATAAAAGTATTATAAAGATTATTAAAGAAAGATTATAACGAATGCCCGAAATTGTAGAAAATATAACGAAAGAAAAAAATAAAATAAGAAGTTTATTCAAAAATATAAGAAGCAATTTGCCATCAAATTTTGTAGAAAAGAAAAGCTCTATAATTTATAAAAAATTTTTAAAGATAGTTAATATAAAAAAATTCGATTCTATATGCGTATATGTGGATTTTAATAACGAAGTCTCGACAAAAAATATTATAAATTACGCTATTAAAAACAATATAAAGGTTTCGATTCCGTATATAGTAGACGAATATAAAATGAGATTAAAATATATTAAAGATTACGATAAAGACATTAATAGAAATACGAAATTCGGAAATGGCGAACCTTTCGATTATTGCAAAGATTCTTCTATAAGAGAAGTGTCTATGTTTATAATTCCTGCTTTAGCTTTTGACGAATATTGCAATAGACTTGGATTCGGGAAAGGATATTACGATAATATTTTAAAACTCAACAAAAAGGCTTTAAGAATAGGTTTGGCTTACGATTATCAAATACTTCCAAATATTCCAAAAGATAATAACGATGAAATATTGGATATAATTATAAGCGAAAATAAAGTTATAAAAGCGGATTAACTTTCTGAAATTTCCTCTTCGGCATCGTCTTCTTCGTTGGTAAATAATTTATCCAAATCTAAAACCACCAATAATTTATCTTCCAACTTTCCTACGCCTTTTATATATCTCTGCCCTATTCCCTGAAGCATAGAAGGAGGCGGCTGAATATCCGAATTCGCTATGGAAACTACCTTTGAAATCGAATCTATCATTATTCCCATATCCACATCTTCTATTTTGGCTATTATGATTCCCGTATTTTTATCGCCTTCGGATTCTTCCAAATTAAATCTCTTTTTCAAATCTATAATCGGAATAATATTTCCTCTCAAATTTATAACGCCTTCCACAAAATATGGAGCGTTTGGTATAAGAGTAATTTTCTCCATTTTGATTATTTCTTTAGCTTGCATAATGTCTATAGCGTATTCTCCGCTGCCTAGTCTAAAAGTAACCAAATTGGTAGTCGCTTCTTCAACATCAACCTTTTCAATATCTTCTTTCTCGATAGGTTCATGAGGTTGTTGTTCTAAATCCGCCATAATGCCTCCGATTATTTTATTAAAATCGTTTTATATTCTTATGATATTATCGGAAATATACGATTATATATTTATATTTAGCTGGAGATGATGGGGTTCGAACCCACGACCCCCACGCTGCCAGCGTGATGCTCTCCCAAACTGAGCTACATCCCCGCTTTTATTTTCAAATTATTCTATTATAATTTATATTTAAAGTCAACGATTCAAATTTTATCTTAAAGTTATAATGTAATTCCATCTCGGCACAGGATATCTTCCCGTTTTTCCGACATTTCTGCCATTTGCATCGGTAATTTCCGCTTCCGCATATAATATATATCTTCCTTTAGGCAAATAATTGGCTTTGGAAGTAGAGGAAGTTCTTCCCGCAAAATAGAATTGAGTTTGAGCTTGTCCGTCTATAACATATATTTTAGGCAAATAGAATATCAAATCCCTGCTTAAAATATTATAATTATCGTCTATACGCCTTGCATAAACTCTTATTCTTGCAAATTTTCCTTGCGAAGGAGTTTTTACAGCCAATGTGATTAATAAAGGATTGCTCCTTGAAGCCACAAATCTGTCGTTATAATTTATGATAAAAGAGCTTATTCTAACATTTTGAGTATCTACAGCGTTTGCCGAGTCGTTATCATAAACATAAGGAGAATCCTTTTTCGGAAATGTATTAACTTTAGGTTTTGTCGGAGGAATATCGGGTATATTATTCGTATTAACTTCGTATAATCCGTTGTCGTCCAATTGAATAGAAGAATTTGTATTAACAATATTTGTATCAGATAAAACTATAGTGTTGTTTGTTGATAAAAAATCTCTTTCTTCTTTGGTTAGATTATCTCCAAATATATCGTCCAAACTATTATCTTCACTCTCATTGTTAAAATTATTGCTTTCTATACCGTTAGTAGCTTCAAAATTTAAAATCGCAATATTCTTACTGTTAAGAATGCTTCTCGTAATAAAAAATCCCGCGACTATAATAATAATAACTATCAGAATTATTATAAAAGGTTTTAACTTTGATTTGATTTCACTTGGCATATTTCTATCCTGCATTTAAAATATTATTTTATTGTTAACTAATCGGATAAATTAAAAATTATTTTATAAAAAAATACGATTAATCTAAAAGAAAATTTTTAAGTTCCTTCGACAAATCTATATTGGATAATTTTTTCAACGCTTTTATTTGTATTTGCCTCACTCTCTCCCGAGTAATATTCAATTCTTTTCCCGTATCTTCCAAAGTTTGAGGTTCTTTCCCATACAAACCGAAACGCAAAATAATTATAGTTCTTTCCCTTTCGCTTAACGATTTAAGCGCTTCGGTGAGAGTGTCTTGCAAACTTTCCGCAAATACTTTTTGATGAGGAAAAGGAGAATTTTTATCCTCGATATATTGATTAAGATTTATATTATCCGAATCTGTATAAAATGCATCTATGCTCGACATATCCTGATTAAACATAATTACGGAATCCAATATTTTTCTGTCTATTTTCATTTCCTTTGCAATCTCTTCCGTAGTTGGTTCTCTATCTAATTTTTGAGTCAAATATTTGGATATCTGAATATTTTTTTTAATCAATCTTGCAATATGCATCGGAAAACGAATTATATGTTTTTTGCTCGATATCTCTTTAACTATGCTTTGCTTTATCCACCAAACTCCGTAAGTGGAAAATTTAAATCCCTTTCTATATTCGAATCTTTTAACGGCTTCTATGAGTCCTATATTTCCTTCGTCTATTATATCGATAAAAGGAATTCCGCTATTATAATATTTTTTTGCAACGCTTACTACGAGTCTGAGATTTGATTTTACCAATTTATTTTGAATAGAATCTATTTCTTTATCAAGTAAAAAAGCTTTGTCGTCGTTTTCGTCCAAAGCTTCTCTCTCTTCTCTGCAGGCTTCTAGCCTTTGCCATAAATCCAATTCTTCCTCTTTTGAAAGCCTTCGAATTTCTCCTATTTGTCTTAAATATAAGGCTACGGGACCTTTATATTCTTCATTATCGACATATTCTTTATACAATTATTTTACCCAAATTAATAAATATAAATCTATATTAAATCTATTAAACCTATATAAATAATAAAACATTTTGATAAATTTTCAAGTTGTATTATGATAACTAATTTTTATTAGAATAAATAATAGTTAGTTTTTATCAATTTTTTAAACTTCTTTAATATATACTTTATTCATTTTTACGGGTTCTATCGGATTATCGCTCAAATCTCTTCTTAAAGCCACAATTTTATCTACTACATCCATTCCATTAACTACCCTTCCCCAAACCGTATATTTTCCATCAAGCCAATCGGCATCGGCTACGCAAATAAAAAATTGAGAGCCAGCGCTATCTTCCTGTTCGCCTCTTGCCATAGAACAAATTCCTCTCTTATGCGAAATATCATTAAACTCTGCGGGAATATTAAAACCGGGTCCGCCCGTTCCATGTAAAGCTCTGTTAAAATGTTTGCTTAAAGGGTCGCCGCCTTGAATCATGAAACCCGGTATAACTCTGTGAAAAAGCGTCCCATTATAAAAACCTTCATTTGCCAATTTTTTAATCGCTTCGACATGTTTTGGCGCTTTATCGGGGAAAAATGCTATCTCTATAGCGCCGAAATCGGTTTCTATAAATAAATGCTCGCTCATAAATTACTCAAAATTATATTATAATTCTATAAAATTCCTAATTAATAGTTTTTACATAAACTTTATTCATTTTGGCGGGTTCTAAAGGATTGTCATTTCTGTCTCTTTTTAATGCCACAATTTTATCAACTGCATCCATCCCGCTTACAACCTCGCCCCAAACGGTATACTGTCCGTCTAAAAAAGTGGAATCCGCAACGCAAATAAAGAATTGAGAGCCCGCGCTATTAATGCTTTGACTTCTCGCCATAGAACAAATTCCTCTCTTATGCGAAATATCATTAAACTCTGCGGGAATTACAAAATTAGGTCCGCCTGTTCCATGCAATGCTCTATTAGCCTGTTTACTTAAAGGATCGCCTCCTTGAATCATGAAACCCGGTATAACTCTGTGAAAAAGCGTCCCATTATAAAAACCTTCATTTGCCAATTTTTTAATCGCTTCGACATGTTTTGGCGCTTTATCGGGGAAAAATGCTATCTCTATAGTGCCGAAATCGGTTTCTATAAATAAATGCTCGTTTAAAGTTTTTGGTTTTTGAGCTATCAACACAGTCGTAAATACTATTATAGATAATACCGCTATTATAATTATTTTTAATTTCTTAATCATATAATTCTCCTACTCTTGATAATTGATATTTTATTAATTTTTAAACCGTTTAATTAATAATCGTAATTTTTTTATTAAAATTTATATTGATAAAAACTATTCTTTTATACTATTATAAGTATTGTTAGAATTATAAGTTCCTTCTCGCTTTTCGCCTTTTAGACTCGGTATAATTAATATTTGTCCTTTTCTTATGATATTAGGATTTTTTATTTTATCCTTATTTGCTTCATATATTTTTCTCCATAATTTTCCGTCTCCATAAATAAAATCGTAGGAAGATATAAGCCATAACGAATCTGTATTTTTAGTTCTTTCCACTACTATATAATATTGAGGGAATGTTCCCGTAAAAACGGTTTCTTTAGGAGTTTCGCCATATTTAGAATCCGAACTTCCCATTAAATTGGCAAGAACTATTACATTTTTTGAATGCATTAAAGAATTGGAATAATCTTCATCTCTTAAAGCCGTATCCGCATTAGTCAAAGATTGCGAAGCCTCGTTATACATAACGGTTTTTGAAGTATTATAACCGCTTTCTCTAGCCTTATTTAATGCCTCTTGAGCTTTTGCATAAGCTAAAGGCGCTTCCAATCTATCTAAAATATAAACCGCTTCTTTTGCATTTTCAGAAGAGTTTATATAATCCGTTCTTTCTAAATAAGAGCGGGCATTTGATTGTAAATTTAAAATTTCCTTATCGTTATTGTCGCCGTTAGTTAAAACCGACTCCGATATTAAATAATCTCTTCTTAAATCTATAGAAAGCAAATCGTAACCTAATTGAGATTTTAAAGAAGAATCCTGATATTTAATTATCGTATTGCTGTAATCGGTATCGTTTGAAGCGACATTAAATATATTTCGAGCGGATTGCATATCGTCCGCCGCCAAACTGTAAAGGTTTGAAATTGAAGTATTTTGATTCGTTTCTCCGCCTATTCCTTTGAATAAATTTAATTTTCTTTCGGCGTCAATTTGGCTATTCAAAACATATTCGTAAAGTCCGTATTTGGATATAAATCTGTCCGAATACTCTCTGCTTCTTTTTGCAAATTCTATACTTTGTTCATAGTCTCCCGCTTCATGCGCTTCTATCGCCAATTCTCTATATCTTTGAGCCAATTTATAATCGTCATTTATCGATTGTCCGTATCCTAAATATGATAAAGAAAAAATAAATAAAAATAATACTTTTTTCATTCTAATACTCCAATTTTTATTTTTATAATTTTTATTTTAATTTTAAATTAAAAATTAAATCTAAAATTAATTTTTTGTAGAAGATTTTTCCAATTCTTCCATCTCTTTAATTTTCTGTTCCGCCTCTTTTATATTTTTAGAGCTCTCTTCAAATATTCCTTTAGTGGAAAAATACGCCTTATTATGAAATTTTTTAGCCTGCAAAAAATAATTAACTGCATCCTCGTAATTATTCTTACTTAAAGCTTCCATTCCGTTAATATAATTCAATTCCGCAAGCTCATAATTATCTTTATCGATTTTATAAGCTTTTATATCTTTAGAATACGCTCTTTCCAAATCGATTTCTTCTTTTAAAGTTTCCGCATATTTTGGAAGTCCTTCATTCAATAGCGTTTGATAAGAATTAGACGCGGTAGTTAGCAAATCGGCAACTTTTTTCGCTTCTTTGCTATTGTTTTCGTCTATAAGTATAATCGCTTCCGAAAAGTTTGTTTCAGCTATATCGAATTGTTCTCTTGAATAATCTTGCAATTCATACTTAATGGCTTTTTCTCTCAAACTCGAAGCGTCCTTATATTCTTTTAAGGGCATAGTTCCTCCGCAGGATATAACCAACCCAAAAACCAAAATTAATTGAAAAATATATAATCTTAATTTCATAAATACTCCAATAATAATTAGAATATTTAAATATTATATTAACGGTTATAAAAGTCAATAGTTAATTAAGCAAATCAAAATTTTTTTAATGAAAAATTAAATATATCCGAATAATTATGATAAGAATATTTTTATTATGGAATTTTAATGCGTTATATAAATATTATAATTTTTATTTTATGTTTTAATTTAAACGCCGAAGTTTATAACATTTTTTCAAATAATAACGACATATATTATAGTTCGCTTAATCGTTCTGCAAAAGGTTTTATATTAAATAATTCTTTAGTGAAAAATTATAATAATTCTGAAATATCCGCAGTATTCGAATCTTCTATAGCCGATTCTATAAATTACAGAGGAATAAGTTATAGCAAAGATATTAAATATATAGACGGAGTTGCGGGAGGAAAAGCAGTCTTGCTTCCAAACGGAAAATCTTTTATAAAAATGGATAGTAAAGGCTATTATACAAAGGAAAATTCAATAAACAGTTTTACTATAGAATTTTATTTAAATCCGTATCAAATAAGAATGAATTCAAAGGTTTTATCGAAAATATCTATATATAATAGCGGAGATGCAAGCGAATATTCGGGAATAAGAGCGAGCATAATAGACGGAAAATTAGTTTGTCAATTCAATAATTTATTTCTGTATAACGGTAAATATTCAAATATAACTTTATCCGCCGGAGAATCTTTAAAACCCAACGAATGGAGACATCATAGCGTAAGTTTTGACGCTAAAACGGGAAAATTAGTAAAATATACGGACGGACTTGAAGAAGAAGTATTTTATTTAACAAGCACGGGAGATATTAACGGCTCTCCATATATGATTAATATAAATAATATTATCTACGACCCTTTATATTTGGGGCAAGGTTTTATAGGCGGTATAGACGCTTTTTCTTTTACTCCGATTTTTAAGAAAAATTTTAATTTATATAAATATTTAAAAAGCGGAGAGATAATAAGCGAAGTAATAGATTTAAAAAACAAAGATATTTTTATAGATTCCATAAACTATAACGCCAATATTTCAAACGGAACTTATATAGATATCTATTATAGAATATCAGATTATTATTTTTTACCCGAAGATAATTTTATAGAATGGAAATTATTAAACGGAAATATAATTAACGAAAAGGGAAGATATATTCAAGTAAGAGCGAAATTTGAAAGCGATGCAAAAAGAAGTATTAGCCCTATATTAAATAATGTAGAAGCGGTTTATCACAGAGGAAAAGCGCCGCAAAAACCAATTAATTTAACGGCGACTACGGTTAATAATTCGGTAGTGTTGAATTGGGAAGGTTCGCATGAAAATATAACGGGCTATAAAATATATTATGGAACAAAATCGGGAATCTATAATAACGCCGATAATATTCCAATAATTGTAGGAAATCAAACGGAATATGTCATAAACGGATTAAGAAACGGAGAGATTTATTATTTTACAGTGACTACTATCGGAGGAGAGGGCGGAAATATAGAAAGCAATTTTGCAGAAGAAGTTTTTGTCCGAACATCTTATTAAAATAAAAAAGGAGATATTATGCATATAGGAACTAAAGCCATAAAATTAACCAATCTTGCGGAAGATTTATTAAAAAAAGGAGTGGACGGCGAAGCTATGGAAGCTCTAAAAAGAAGTATGAGATTAAGCAACGGCAACGATATGAAATCGTATTTGCAAATAGCTTTATCTTTATTTGAAAACGGAGATTACGAGCATGCAAAAATATTTTTAAATACTTTTTTGGAATATTGGATGGCATCCGAAGCGTATTTTATTTTGGGAGATATAGCTAAAAAAGAAAAAAGATTAAGAGACGCTTTTGAATTATACAGAAAAGGAATAGCTTTATATAATTCGCATAATCTTAATCCTTATTATGAGTTTTTATCCTTATGTTCCGAATTAAAAGAAGAAGACGAAGGATTGGAAATAGCGAAATATTTGCTTAAAAGAAACAACAGAGACAGAGTTGCCTTAGTTTATATGGCTAATTATTTTTACAGAAATAAACTATATAGAGAGGCTATAAATTTTTATAAAATATTGGTTGAAAACGATTTAGCCGATTATAACGATTATCATTATTACGGAATCTGTTTGCATGAAATAAAA
>CAZRYV010000058.1:0-12116 GCA_964604385.1 uncultured Brachyspira sp. | reverse complement strand
ATAATTTTGATATTTGTTTTCATCCAATCTATCGAAACCTAAAGACAAATCGACTTCATTAACGCAATTATCCGAATATTGAGCCCAATTTTTATCTATCGCATTTTCAGATACGCATTCTCCCGTGTAAAATATTTTAATTTTAGCTTTAGATTTTTTCAAAAAATATCTTTTGCCTATTGGTCCAAAACATTCTATATCGGGTTTATAACTTATTTCCAAATCGGGAATATAACGGCTTTTTATAAAATTATAGAAATAATTATATTTAAACTCTTTTTCGTTTACAGCCCAATCGTTTCGCACGAAAAAAGTTTTCTTATTTTTTATTTTATCTTTATAACTTGAATAATTGATTTTATAACCCAAATCTTTAAGAAAAATAGAGTTTGTTCTTATTCTATTTCTAATCCCATAAAAAGGAATTATCCATACTAAATATTCTATTAAATTCTTTTTTAATTCCATTTTTATTCCATATCAAGTCTTATTTATTTTATCCAAACTAAGTCCGAGATTATTTAAATCGTATTCGAGCATTATTTTTACAAGTTCCTTAAAAGTCGTTTTCGGTTTCCATCCTAATTTTTCCCTCGCTTTGGTAGAATCCCCAAGCAGTAAATCTACTTCAGCGGGTCTGTAATATGTGGCGTCTATTTCGACATATTTTTTCCAATCCAAACCGACTAAACCAAATGCCTCGTCCAAAAATTCTCTAACCGAATGCGTCTCTCCCGTAGCTATAACATAATCTTCCGCTTTTTCCTGCTGAAGCATAAGCCACATTGCCTCGACATAATCTTTGGCGTATCCCCAATCTCTCTTTGCATCCAAATTTCCCAAATACAATTTATCTTGTTCTTTTTTGAGTATCCTCGCTATCGCATGAGTAATTTTTTTGGTTACAAATGTCTCGCCTCTTCTAGGACTTTCATGATTAAACAATATTCCGTTGCAGGCGTATATATCGTAGCTTTCTCTATAATTTACCGTAATCCAATAAGAATATAATTTTGCGCATGCGTATGGACTTCTCGGATAAAAAGGAGTTTTTTCCGTTTGCGGAGTTTCCACAACTTTTCCGTATAATTCGCTCGTGGAAGCCTGATAAAATCTTGTATTTATTTTCGTTTCTTTAATCGCATCAAGAATTCTTATAGTTCCGAGTCCCACTACATCCGCCGTGTATTCGGGTATATCAAAACTCACTCTAACATGACTTTGAGCGGCTAAATTATAAATTTCGTCCGGTTGAATTTTTTCAAGCAATCTCGATAAAGCCGAACTGTCCGCCAAATCTCCGTAATGAAGAAAAATTTTAGCGTCTTTAGAATGAAAATCCTGATATAAATGTTCGATTCTGCCCGTATTAAATGACGAGCTTCTTCTTATAATTCCATGAACTTCGTAGCCTTTCTCAAGCAAAAGTTCCGCCAAATAAGAACCGTCCTGTCCCGTTATTCCCGTAATAAGCGCTTTTTTCATTTTATTCATTGTAATGGAATCTCCTTTTTAAAATATTTTATTATTTTATTTTTATTATTATTTAATTATTTTAATCTTTATATTTTTCAAAATTTTGCAAAAAATCGTTATAGGCAATTTTTAATCCTTCTTCGAGTTCCGTTTTATAACGCCATCCCAAATTATTTATTTTAGAAACATCCAATAATTTTCTCATAGTGCCGTCAGGTTTTGTAAAATCCAATACGATATTTCCCTCAAATCCAACAATTTTTTTTATTAAATCGGCTAAATCTTTTATCGTTATCTCTTTACCGCTTCCGATATTTATAAATTTTCCTATTTCTTTGGCGTCTTTATTTTCCATTAAATATAAACATGCTTCCGCCAAATCGTCCGAACACATGAATTCTCTTAACGGCGTTCCGCTTCCCCATATAACAGTTTCTTTATCGTTATTTATTTTTGCCTCATGAAATCTTCTGATAAGCATCGGTATTACATGAGCGTTTTCCTTATGATAATTGTCGTTAATTCCGTAAAGATTGCATGGCATAACCGCTATATAATTCGTTCCATATTGTTTATTGTAAGAATCGCATAATTCTATTCCCGATATTTTTGCCAAAGCGTATGGACGATTAGTGCTTTCCAAATATCCCGAAAGTAAATATTCTTCTTTTATAGGTTGCGGACATTCTTTAGGATAAATGCAACTCGAACCTAAAAATAATAATTTTTCCGCTTTATATTCAAAAGACGCTTCTATAATATTATTTTGTATTTGAAGATTATAAAGTAAAAAATCTACCGGATATGTATCGTTAGCGTATATTCCGCCGACTTTTGCAGCCGATAATATTACCCAATCGGGTTTTTCTTTTTTAAAAAATTCAAATACTTTGTCTCTTTCCCTTAAATCAAGTTCGTCATGCGTTCTTTTAATAATATCTTTATAGCCATTTTTTGTAAAAACTCTCTCAATAGCGCTTCCAACTAGTCCTCTGTGTCCGGCAATATATACTTTTTTCAAAATAAACTCCTTTTTATTTACATTATTTTTATTTTATTAAATTTATTATTATATTATTTATCTCGTCCCGTGATGGTTTCGGCAATATTTACAAGATTCGAAATTGACCTGTTGAAATAAACCAAAACATCTCCGTATAAATGAGCGTTTAGCGGAGGAATCAAAGATTTATCCACATTGTCATAATGTCTTTGTCTCGCTTCATAATAAAAATCTTTCACTCTATGATATTTTTCAATCGCCTCGTCATAGGTTTTTTCTATATTTATATAATAATATTGAGTAATTAAAGTCGATAGATAATCTATATATTCCACATTATTATTAATCATTTGCAATATGTCTCTTTTCTGAATCTCATTAAATAAAGTTTTCTTCTCGTTTCCTTTAATGATAGCTTTCGCCAAATCTTTTAAATTGTCTCCCAAATTCTCGTAATATGTGCTTATATTTATTAAAGACGCTATATTGGAAGAGTTTAGAGTGCTTTTACCAAGCAGTTTAAGTAAAAAAGTATGAATCTCGTTATCTGTATTGTCCAAAAGTTTTTCGCTATCTCTTATTTTATTAAGCAATCTTTCGCTCGGATTGTCGAATAATTCTCTTGTTCTTAACAACATTTTTTTCGCTATCTCTCCCATATAAGCGACTTCTTTTCTAACTTCTATTTCTGCCGATACGGGCATATTTAAAAGTTTATCGACAAGCAAATTGACATGTTTTTCGTCGTCTTTTTCTTTTATTATAAGACAAACTATTTTTTCAAGTTTATCCGTTAGAAAATAGCATACTATAACATTTACTATATTAAAAATAGTATGCGCCGCCGCTATATAAAAAGATATATTGACATAATAATTATTTATTACTTTATCAGCTCCTCCTGAAACTATAAAACCTACGATAAAATTAACTAATCTTATATACGGACTAAATAAAAAGAACATATATACTACGCCGAATATGTTAAAAAGACTATGAACCAAAGCCGCTCTTTTGGCGTTTGTCGAAGCGTTTAAAGTGGCTAAAATTGCCGTTATCGTAGTTCCTATATTCTGTCCCAATATTAAAGCTACGGAAGTTTGAAAATCTATTAAACCGACTGTGGCTAAAGAAATCGTAACTCCCAAAGCTGCGCTGCTCGATTGTATTATTGCGGTTACTATCATTCCTATCATTACGCATAAGAATCTGCCTTTTAATGTATCGGCATTCGCTATTAAAAATACTTTCTCAAAATCTTCCGAACCTCGCACCGATTCAAAAGCTTCTTTCATTAAAATGAGTCCGTAGAATATCATACCGAAACCCATTAATATTTCGCCGAAGAATTTTAATTTTCTATTTTCACTGCAAAATATTACTATTATCGAACCTATTCCCAAAGACGGCAAAGCCAAAACATCTAAATTTAAAGAGATTATCCAACCCGTAACCGTAGTTCCTATATTTGCTCCGAGTATTATATTTATCGCTTGAGTCAGATTGAGTATTCCCGCATTAACAAAGCTAACCGTCATAACCGTAACGGCGCTGCTCGATTGAACTATAGCGGTTATTAAAAAACCCAAAGATATTCCAAGTATTTTATTATTGGTGACTTTATGCAGAATTTCTTTTAATCTACTTTCTGTGCTTTCCTGTAAACCGTCCGAAAATAATTTCAGTCCGAACATAAAAAGCCCGAATCCGCCTATTAAATTGAAGGTAAGATTTTGTATCATATATGTCCTAACTATAATAGTTTTTTTAGAATATCATATAATGTTAAAAAGTCAATAAAACGGTTATCATATATAGTATTTTATTTTTTTTAGTAAACGATTCCGCCGCATAACGCTATTTCATTATCGTAACAAACGCATGATTGTCCTTTTGCGACTATTCCCGTAGGTTCTAAAAATTTAATATTTATCTTATCCTCGTCTATAGGAATAATTCTTGCCATAGTTCCTTTATGGGCGCTTCTAGTTTTTACTAACGCTTCGAATTCATAATCTCTAGGTTCGGCTATCCAATTAATATTATATATATTGACTTCATTTACAAAAGTATAATCTTTACCGCCTACATAAACGGTGTTTGTTTCGCTCTCCAAACCTACTATAAAAAGAGGTTCTTTATACGCTATGCCGAGTCCCTTTCTCTGTCCGACTGTATAATGCCAAATTCCTTTATGCTGCCCCAAAATTTCTCCCGTTTCTATATGAATAATTTTACCGTCCAAATCTTTATCAAAAAGTCTATGATATTCTCCCGCAAAAAAATCCTGACTCTCGTTTTTATCGGCTACTTCAAGTTCGAATTTTCTCGCCATCTCTCTCGTCTCTTCTTTAGTATTCTCATACATTGGAAACATTATTTTGCTTAACTGTTTTTGAGTTAATCTATACAAAAAATAAGATTGGTCTTTTATAAGATTTTTTCCGCGAAGAAGCAAATATCTTTTACTCCTCTCGTCATATTTTACGCCTGCATAATGTCCCGTTGCAAATTTATCAAATTGTAATCCCATATTTTCAATAGTGTCAAATAAAGCCGCAAATTTAATATGGCTATTGCACATTATGCAAGGATTTGGAGTAAGTCCCATTTTATAAGATTCTATAACATAATCGATAACTTTATTTTGAAAAGCCTCACTCACATTAAAAGCGTAATGTTCTATTCCGATTTCTTTAGCGTATTTCTTGCATTCTTCGACTACTTTCTCCTGATAAGGTCCGTAACATGAACCGCTTAAAGGCGCTCTTTTATCTCCATTCCAAAGCATCATAGTGACGCCGAATACTTTATTTCCTTGTTCTTTTAAAAGTTTTGCCGTAGTTGTCGAATCGACTCCGGCGCTCATACCTACCGCTATCGTAGACATATTTTCATTTCCTATTTTTAATTTGAATATTTAAAACTATATAATATATTGAAAGTAAAATTACATAGAGTTGTCGGATTTCTTTTTTTCTATTTGAGCGATTAAATTTTTATCAAATTCTTTTGCGCTGTTATATCCCATTTCTTTTAGACGAAGATTTTTAGCGGCAGTTTCTATTAGAATGCAGATATTTCTTCCAGCCCTGACGGGAATTTTTAAATAAGGAACTTCGGTATTTAATATATTATAAGTTTTTTCTTCAAGCCCCATTCTGTCGTATTGCTCGTCATCGCTCCAATTTTCAAGTTCTATAACCAAATCGAGTCTTTCGCTGTCTCTTATAGCGCTCATACCCGAAAGTCTGCTTATATCGACAACTCCGATTCCTCTCACTTCCATATTATGTTTTATAAATTCGTTTGTTCTTCCTATTATTCTTCCATCGTTTAATTTTTTAAACTCCACCGTATCGTCAGATATTAATCTATGTCCTTTCGATATTAACTCAAGCGTAGCTTCGCTTTTCCCGACTCCACTTTTTCCCAAGATTAAAACGCCGACTCCGAAAACTTCGACTAGTCCTCCATGAACGGTAATCGATTCTATAAGTTCTTCTTCTAATAGATTTTCTATATTTCTAATAATATTTATCGTTTTAAGTCTGCTTATAATCACGCAAACATTATTTTTTTTCGCTATTTCCAAAAAAGATTTCGGAGGAGTTAAATTATAAGTAAAAATGCATAAAGGCATTTTATATTTAAATAATTCTTCGAATACATCTAATTTGTTTTCTTCAGCGAGAGTTAAAACATAATTTCCTTCGCCTTTCCCAAAAATCTGTATTCTTTCAAAAGCAAAATCTTTAAAATATTTAAATAAAGCCATGCCCGGTCTATTTACTTCATAACTGCTTATTTCGTTATCTAGACCAATAGAACCGGTTAAACATTTCACTTTTAAAAAATTATTTCTTTCTTCGTTAAGTTTTAAAAATTTTTCAACGGTTATTTTCGGCATTGAACTCTCATTTCCTCTTTTGCAATAAGCGACAATATATCGTCCGACTTTTCTGCATTAATAAGTTTTTCTATAAAATGATTATTATCCCGAAGAATCGAAGCTATGCTCGTAAGAACTTTTAAATTATCGCTTGCGGAATCTTTGGGAGATAGAAGCATAAATATAACGAAAACTTTTTTATTATCCGGAGATTTGTAATTTATTCCGTTTTTAACCGTGGCTATAGTAAGCGCTATCGATTTTACGGCTTGAGTTTTTGAATGAGGTATTGCGACTCCGTTTCCAACTCCCGTGCTCATAAGTCTTTCTCTAGCCATTATGGAATGTTCCGCCTCTTCTTTATTTAACAGCAATTTGCAGCTATCCAATCTTTCTACCATTTTTGAAAGCAGCCTATCCTTGTTGGTTTCCTGAACATCTATCATTATAGAATCTTTATTTATATAATCTATTAGGCTCATATTACCCCCTATTTAATTTAAGATAATAAAAAATTAAAAGCAAAATTAAATATCAAACATCCTTATCAAAACGAACGAATCGTTGGCTTCTTTATATAAACCTTCGATTTGTTCTGTTATACTGCTTATATAAACCACAAATTTTTTATCGGCGTTTTCCGTAAGATAATTTATCGCCTCGCTTACATTATATTCTTCTATTTTATATTCTTTGCTTTCGGAAGCATCTATATTGTTGTCGGGAGTTGCGCTTACTTTATCGATATTCCAAGAACCGTATTTTGCATCCTGATTTTCTATATTATAGATTTCATAAATATTCTCTTTGCCTTCTCTAAAAAGAAAAGACGGATATTTTCCGATTTTTATATTATATAAATCCTCGTCTCTTCTAATTGGAAAATAAGCCATAAACGGACTTTTGGTGGAATTAAAATGCAAAACGGCGTCCAATTCGTCAAGAGGTTTTTCGTATATTCCTACGGTTTTTATAGAATATGTGTCTTCGTCTTCTTCGACTTGAACGGTTTTATCCACAACCGCTCTTTGAGATTTATCTATAATCCTTTCTTTGGCTTTTCTGATTTTTCTCTCTATTTTTTGAAACATAGAATCTATAGCGACATATAAATCTTTTTCTCTCTCTTCGTCATGAAAAACTTTTTTCCCAAATGTTATAGTTCCATGCACAATATATTCTTCATGAATTCGTTCGCATATAATATTTGCATCTATGATTCTGTCCGCTTGAATTTTTATATTTTGCATCTTTTTTGCTATATGTTCTCTAACATTTTTTGTAATTCTGACATTCTTTCCTATAATATTCTGATGCATAAAAAATTAACTCCTTTTTTAATTATCTATCTTTATTATATTTTAAATTATACTCTATATCTTTCCCCGACTATTTAAGTATATTCATACTTTGTCTATATTTTGCAACCGTTCTTCTCGCTATCTCTATTCCTTCGCTTTTTAGAATCAATCTTATTTTTTCATCGCTTAATTTCGTTTGGGAATTTTCAATTATTCTTTTTATAATTTCTTTTACCGCTCTCGAACCCAATCCTCCGTTTGTCGATTTTATCTCTTTTGAAAAAAAATATTTTATCGAAAAAGTTCCCCATACGGAGTTAAGATATTTTCCGTTGGATATTCTGCTTATAGTCGATTCGCTTAATCCGACTTCCAACGCCAAATCTTTTAATCTTAACGGTTTTATAAATTCTCTTCCATTTTCAAAAAAATCGATTTGCAATTTTAATAAACCTTCTCCGACTCTTTTCAAACTTTTTTTTCTTTCGTTTACTGTATTAATCAAATTTTGAGCCTCTAATTTCTTTTCTTGCAAATTATCATTCTTAAAATTGCTCTCTTTCAATAGTTTACTATATTTTTTATTAATTTTCAAGGGCGGTATAAAAGTATCGTTGGTTTTCACTTGCCATTCGTTATTTTCTTTAAATATAAATAATTCGGGGACAATATATTTTATAACCGCAGTATCGAATTCTCTCGCAGGATACGGTTCTAAAGTTTGTATCAATTTTAAAGCGTTTAAAATGTCTTTTTCGGAAATATTTAATTTTACCGTTATATATTTGTAGTTTTTTTTAGATAATTCATCGAGATAATTTTCCACTATTTCTATAGCATTATTTTTTATGTATTCATCCTCATTTTCTTTATATTTTAATTGTATCGATAAACATTCCGATATATTTTTTGCAGCCACTCCGATTGGGTCTAATGTTTTCAATACTTTTATTATTTCGTCCGCTTTTTTTATATTTATATTTAAAATTTCAGATATTTCCCGAGTCGAAGTCGTTAAATATCCGTCAGTATTTATAAAAGTTGAAATTTGTTTTGCCAATTCTATATCTTTTTTATTATCAAAAATTATTTCTATTTGACTTTTTAAATGTTCGAATAAACTTTCTTTTGTATTTGCTGCGGTATTTTCTATTATTGAGTTTATATCTAAATTATTGTAATTATTATGATTTGATTTTATATCGTATTCTAAAAAAGGATTTTCTTCTATAGTTTTTTCTATTTTTTCTTTTAATTCTGTAGCGGGAATAGATATAATATTTAACCATAATTTTGTTTGACTGTTTAATCTTAATTCGTTTCTTATCGAAGTATTAGTCGAAATGTTTACAGAATTACGCATATACAAAGTATAGATAATTAATTTATTTTGTCAATAATTAAAATTAATGCATTATTTTTGATTATTTAACAAATTAAATGAGATATTTATAATAAAATATCATTTAATTATTAATTTTTAATTAAAATTATTTTTTTTTATGATAAAAATTTGACAAAAATTAAAAAATTTATTATAATTATTTTAGATAAAATAAAAACGGAGGTATCCATGAATACTATTATAACTATCACAAATTTTATAACATCGCTTGGCTCAACGGTAATGTTGCCAATAATAATTTTAATTTTAGGTTTGATGCTAAAAATGAAATTAAGCAAAGCGATAGTTTCGGCATTGACTATAGGCGTTGGTTTTGTAGGACTTGGTTTGATAATTAATTTGTTAATTGGAGCATTAGACCCGGCTACTAAAATTTTAATTGATAAATTTAATTTAAATTTAGTCGCTTTGGATGTAGGATGGCCCGTTGGTTCTGCAATAGCATTTGGAACCACCATAGGAGCTTTAATAATACCGATTATATTCCTCTTTAATATTATACTTTTATCGTTAAAGATTACAAAAACATTGGATGTGGATATATGGAATTACTGGCATTTTGCTTTTTCCGGCTCTATAGCTTATTTATGGTCGGGAAATAATTTAATTATAGGCATAGTAGTGGCTTTAATACATTGTTTTATATCATTTAAAATAGCCGATATAACAGCTTCTAAAGTTCAAACTTTTTTTAATATACCGGGAATTTCAATACCTCAGGGATTTGCTACAACTACTGTTCCGATAGTTTTTATATTAGATAAAATAATTGACAGAATACCCGTTATTAAAGATATAAATTTTAATATAGAAAGCATACAAAAAAGATTTGGAATTTTGGGGCTTCCGTTGGTTATGGGAACTATCATAGGACTTATTTTAGGCTTACTTTCCTATGGATTAAAAAAAGAAAGTCTAAATTTGGCAATACAAATGGGAGCTATTATGGTTTTATGTCCGAGAATAATATCGCTTTTTATGGAAGGATTCGCTCCCGTATCCGAAGCCGCCAGAGAATTTATGCAAAAAAGATTTAAGAATCAGGAATTCAATATAGGTTTGGATTCGGCTATTATGATAGGACATCCTACAACCATATTAGTTGGCGCTATCTTAATTCCTATAGCTCTTATATTAGCGTTTATTTTGCCGGGAAATAAAGTTCTTCCTTTTGCCGATTTGGCTTCTACTGCATTTTTTGTAGCATTTGTTACTCCGCTTGTAAAAGGTAATTTTTTTAGAACTCTAATATACGGAACTATAATAATGATAGTAGTTTTATATGTTTCTTCTGGATTCGCTGAAGGACTAACCGCAATAGCAAAAAATATAGGTTATGAATTCCCAGCTAATTCTTCTATGATTAGTGGACTATCAGAGGGAAACTGGATAGCGTATATATTAACAAATATAGCAAGACTTATAACGGGGAATTAAATAACTATGATAAATATATCACCATCTATAGCTTCTTCTAATTTATTAGACATTAAAAACGAAATAAAAAAAGTTGAAAATTCTAATAGTTATACTTTACATGTGGATATAGAAGATGGGAATTTTGTTCCAAATATTACTTTTGGAATGAAACTGATAAATATGATTAGAGAGCAAACAAAAATGAATATATCTTATCATTTAATGGTTACAAATCCTTTATTTTGGATATACGAACTTCCATTAAAAGATAACGATATAGTATTCGCTCATGTTGAAAGTTATCAGTATCCAAAATATATAATAAATAGTATAAAAGAAAGAGGGGCAGATGCAGGAATAGTTTTTAATCCCGCTACAGATATAGAACGATATAAGTATTTGGCATCGATATGTGAAAATATTATGATTATGACTAATGAGCCGGATAAAGATGGAGAATATTTTATTAACGAAATGATAGATAAAGTATTAATAGCCAAAAAATTAAAATTTAAAAATATATGGGCTGACGGAGGAATAAACGGTTCTAGAATAGAAACTTTAAATGAAATAGGAGTATCTAATTTTGTAGTAGGAAGATACTTTTTTAATAATAATAAATGATATTTGATAAATTTTTTAAGGAGAACAATAAAATGGATTGGATAAATAAAATATTTAAAACTAATAAACCTATAATAGCGATGTGTCATTTTCAGGCTATGCCCGGGGACCCAAGATATGATTATAATAAGGGTATGGATTATGTTATAGAATCGGCTTTACATGATTTGAAAGCTTTGCAAGACGGAGATGTGGATGCCGTAATGTTTTCAAACGAATTTAGTATGCCATATTTAACAAATACACATCCTATAACCGCTATAAGTATGGCAAGGATAATAGGAGAATTAAAAAACGAAATAAAAAAACCGTTTGGCGTAAATGTTTTATGGGACCCCACCGCGTCTATAGATTTGGCTGTGGCTACGGGAGCGAGTTTCGTTAGAGAGATTTTTACGGGAGTATATGCAAGCGATTTTGGTTTATGGAATATTAATATAGGAGAAATATCTAGACATAGAGATTCATTAAGGGCGAATAATATAAAATTGTTGTTTAATATAGTGCCAGAAGCTGCAAAATATTTAGCCGATAGAGATATAGAAGACATAGCAAAGACAACCGTATTTAATAATTTGCCAGATGCAGTATGCGTTTCTGGAGCAACCGCCGGTATTGAAACCGACAGCTCTATATTAAAGAGAGTTAAAGGCAGTATAAAAAATACTCCCGTTTTCGTAAATACCGGAGTCAAATTGGGGAATGTTCAAGAAAAATTAAAAATAGCGGACGGAGCAGTTGTTGGAACTACATTTAAAAAAGACGGAGAATTCTTTAACGGAGTCGATAAAGTTAGAGTTAAAGAATTTATGGATAAAGTAAAAAGTATAAGATAAAAATATTTTTTATTCATATAAATAAAAAGGATATTTTAACAAAAAGATTTTTGGATCTTTCCGATATAATAGGTCCTTCATACAGAGAAGATAGAGTAATAGAATATTTGGCAAAAGAATTTAGAAAAATAACTCCAAATGTGGAGGTAGATAATATAGG
>CAZRYV010000057.1:0-12211 GCA_964604385.1 uncultured Brachyspira sp. | reverse complement strand
ATAATATCTTCTTCTTTAGGAGACAAATCTATATTATCGACTTTCTTCAAATCTCCGCTTTTCTTATTATATACATGAAGTTTATTATATAGTTTAACTCCCGTTCCTGCAGGTATCAAATGCCCTATAATAACATTTTCTTTTAGTCCGAGCAATTTATCCACTTTGCCTTTAATTGCGGCGTTGGTTAAAACTTTCGTAGTCTCTTGGAAACTTGCCGAAGATATAAAACTTTCCGTATTAAGTGCGGCTTTAGTAAGTCCTAAAAGAACGGGTTTACCGCTTGCAGGAGAACCTCCAGCCTCTTCGTATCTTTTATTTTCTTCTTCAAATTCGTATTTGTCGACATATTGCCCCACTATATATTTCGTATCGCCCGGGTCGGTAATTTCGAGTCTTCTCAACATCTGCCTTATTATAAGCGCAAAATGTTTGTCGTTAATTCCTACGCCCTGCTGTTTGTAAACGCCCTGAATCTCCTCGAGCAAATAAGTTTGAAGAGCCAAATCTCCTTTAGTTTCCAAAATATCATGAGGATTTATCTTACCCGCACATAATTGAGCGCCCGTTTCTACATGGTCGCCGTTTCTCACAAGCAGCATCTTTCCATGAGGCACTAAATGTTTGGTTTCGTCAAATTCGTTTATAATTTTTACTACTTTTTTGCCTTTATGAGAGCCCCCAATTTCAACTTCTCCGTCAATTCCCGCTATAATCGCAGCGTCTTTTGGTTTTTGAGCCTCGAGCAATTCCGTAACTCTCGGAAGTCCTCCCGTAATATCCCTACTCTTTTGTTGAACTCTTGTTATTTTCGCTATTACCTCTCCCGCTTCCACTTTGGCGTTATTATCTACCATAAGTTGAGCGCCGTTAGGTATGTCGGTTTCAAAAGTATCTCCTTCGCTTACTATAAGTATTTTAGGCTGCATTTTCTCGTCTTTAAATTCTTGAATGATATGAGTTTTATTTCCCGTTTGTTCGTCTATCTCTTCTACCATTGTTCTGCCCAAAATAATATCCTGATACCTTACCACTCCGCCTTTTTCGGCAATTATAGGCTCGTTATAAGCGTCAAAACTTGCCAAAATAGTATTGGCTTCTATAAATACATGTTCGCCTACTCTATATTCGCTTCCCACTTTAATGCCAACATTATGCTCTATGCCCGTTATCATTATATATTTATCGTCTTCTGTTATCTTGAATGTTCCGTTATAAGTCGCCTTTATCTCTTCTCCGTTTTTATTATTCGCTATAATATCTCCGATAAGAACTTTGGCGTTATTTTCAAATAAAACATCATTTATATTATTCTTTTCCCATTTATCCAAAACTCTTCTTATTTTCAAATCGCCTTTTCTTGCCGTTATTTTCACTCCGTTTGGTTGCAAAACATGTCCCGATAACTGTTCGATATATATAGGATAATTTACCTTAACCTCGTTCTCTTCAACCGACTGTGTGGCAACTCCTCCTATATGGAAAGTTCTCATTGTAAGCTGAGTGCCGGGCTGTCCTATACTTTGAGCGGCGACTACTCCAACCGCCTCACCTATAGCCGCAAGATTATTAGTCGATAAACTTCTTCCGTAGCATTTCTGACAAACTCCCATTCTACTTTCGCAAGTTAAAGGATGTCTTATATTTATTTTTTCTATTCCCGCTTTTTCTATTATATCTCCAATCTCTTCCGTAATTTCCGTATTAGCAGGACATATTAATTCTTTGGTAATAGGGTCGTAAATATGTTCGTTGCTGAAAAATCCTACGACTCTGTTTTTCAAAGGGTCGATAACTTCGTCTCCCGATTTTATAGCTTCAACTGCGATACCCTTAACCGTTCCGCAATCCGGCTCTGAAACCACGACTCCGATTGCGACATCGACTAATTTTCTCGTCAAATATCCTGCGCTTGAAGTTTTGAGAGCGGTATCGGCAAGCCCTTTTCTCGCTCCATGTGTCGAAATAAAGTATTCTTGAACGGTAAGCCCTTCTTTAAAGTTCGATATAATAGGAAGCTCTATAATATCTCCCGAAGGTTTAGCCATAAGTCCTCGCATACCCGCAAGCTGTCTTATCTGCTGTTTGCTTCCTCTCGCTCCCGAATCCGCCATTATATAAACGGGATTGAATCCGTCTTGGTCTTTCCTGAGATTATCCATCATAGCGTCCGATATTTTATCCGATACAGAAGACCATAAGTCTATAACTTTCTGACTCCTTTCGTCATTTGTAATAATACCGTCCATATATTGAGATTGAAGAGATTCAAGCTTTTTAGTCGCATCTTCAATTTCGCTTTTCTTCATCGGAGGAATAACTATATCCTCTATAGAAATTGTAGAGCCAAATACTGTAGCGCTTTTATAACCAAGCTCTTTAATATCGTCAAGCATATTAACCGTAGTCGAAGTGCCATGCTTTAAATATACTTCATGTATAAATTTTGCCAAATCTTTACTGTTAAAATCTCTGTTTTGATATCTAAAATCTTCGGGAATAACATTATTGAATTTTAATCTTCCAACCGAAGTTTCTACAAATTCTTCCTCTCCCGTTTCGTTATTTTTCATTAAAACTTTTATTCTTGCCTCAAGTTCCACCAAATTATTATCGTAGGCAAGCAAAGCGTCTTTTGAAGAAGAAAATATTTTATTCTCTCCTTTAGCTCCCGCTCTCAATTTTGTCAAATAATTGATTCCTAAAACTATATCTTGAGTAGGGTTTACTATAGGCTCGCCGTTTGCAGGATTCAATATATTATTTGGCGCAAGCATTAAAGTCCAAGCTTCTATCTGAGATTCGGCGGATAGCGGAGTATGAACAGCCATTTGGTCTCCGTCAAAATCGGCATTATAGGCATGACATACCAAAGGATGCAATTGTATAGCTTTTCCTTCCACAAGCACGGGTTCAAAAGCCTGAATTCCCAATCTGTGAAGAGTCGGCGCTCGATTTAATAAAACGGGATGCTCTTTCGCTATCTCTTCCAATACTCCCCAGACTTCCTCTCTGCCCTCTTCTACAAATCTTTTTGCGCTTTTAATATTATGGGCGCTGTTTATTTCGACTAATTTTTTCATTATAAAAGGTTTGAATAATTCTACCGCCATTTTTTTAGGAAGTCCGCATTGATGCATTTTTAAACTCGGACCGGCTACTATAACCGAACGCCCCGAATAATCGACTCTTTTACCCAATAGATTCTGACGAAATCGTCCCTGTTTTCCTTTAAGCATATCGGAGAGAGATTTTAAAGCTCTGTTTCCCGGTCCTTTTACGACTTTTTTTCGCCTGCTGTTATCAAATAAAGCGTCTACGGCTTCTTGCAACATTCTTTTTTCGTTTCTTATTATAATATCGGGAGCTCTCAATACCAATAATCTTCTTAATCTAATATTTCTATTGATAACCCTTCTATATAAATCGTTCAAATCGCTCGTGGCAAATCTTCCGCCGTCAAGCTGAACCATAGGTCTTAACTCTGGCGGTATAACGGGAACAACATCCAATATCATCCAAGAAGGGTCGTTTCCGCTAGATTTAAAATCTTCAAAAATTTCTAATCTCTTTCTTAATCGTCTATCGCTCTTCTCTCCCTTTTTAATCATCTCTTCTCTGAGTTTTTTTATCTCTTCGTCCAAATCAATATCTCTAAGCATATCCCTTATGCCTTCCGCACCGATTCCTATTTTGATATTGTCTCCGAATCTGTCTAAACTTTCGTTATATTCTTCTTCGGTAAGAAGGTCGCCTCTAGAATAAGAACTTTCGCCGGGGTCTATAACTATATATCTTTCAAAGTAAAGAACGCTTCTTAAATGAGACATATTTATATTTAGAAGAAGTCCGATTCTCGAAGGAGTATTTCTATAATACCATATATGAGCTACGGGAGCCGCCAATTCTATATGTCCCATTCTCTCTCGCCTAACCTTAAAATGAGTAACTTCGACTCCGCATTTATCGCAAACCACGCCCTTATAACGAATGCTTTTAAATTTACCGCAATAACATTCATATTCTTTTGTAGTTCCGAATATTTTTTCGCAAAAAAGCCCGTCTCTTTCCGGTCTAAGCGTTCTATAATTAATGGTTTCAGGTTTTTTAACCTCGCCATAACTCCATTCTCTCATAACTTGAGGGCTTGCTATACTAATTTTAATTTGGTCAAAGTTTGTAAAAGTCATATTAATTAAACTTCTCCTATATTATTTAAAATCTATTTAAAAATCTTCGTTTGTTTTTTCGCTTTCTGTTTAAGCTCTTTTTCGGTAGATGGCAATTGAACTCCTTCTTCGTCATGAATCGTAATATTGAGTCCCAATCCTCTAAGCTCCTGAACCAAAACATTAAAACTTTCAGGTATTCCGGGCGAAGATATAACATCTCCCTTAACTATAGATTCGTATATTCTCGCTCTTCCTGCCATATCGTCCGATTTAACCGTTAAAAACTCTTGAAGCATATTGGCGGCGCCGTAAGCCTCTAAAGCCCATACTTCCATCTCACCCAATCTTTGTCCGCCGAATTGGGATTTGCCTCCCAAAGGTTGCTGAGTAACCAAAGAATAAGGACCCGTGCTTCTCGCATGAACTTTATCCTCTACAAGGTGATTTAATTTAAGCATATACATATAACCTACCGCAACCTCGTTTTTGAAAGGTTCTCCCGTTCTTCCGTCATAAAGTTTAACCTTACCGCTTGGATTCATTCCGCTTGCAACCATAGCCTCTTTTAAAGCCTCTTCTTTAGGACCTTCGAATACGGGACATGCATATTTTAATCCCATTTTATAACCCGACCATCCCAAGAGCATCTCTATAACCTGTCCGATATTCATACGGGAAGGAACGCCCAAAGGATTCAAACATATATCTATCGGAGTTCCATCTTCCAAAAAAGGCATATCTTCAACGGGCATTATTCTTGCCACAACGCCTTTATTTCCATGTCTTCCCGCCATTTTATCGCCTTCTTGTATTATTCGTTTTTTTGCGATAAACACTTTTACGACTTCTTCTACTCCCGGCTTAAGTTCGTCTCCGTTCTCTCTGCTGTAAACTCTAACATCTATAACCGTTCCGTCTTTTCCATGAGGCACTCTCAATGAAGTATCTTTAACATCTCTCGCCTTTTCGCCGAATATCGAATGAAGTAATCTATATTCAGGAGTAATTTCCGTCTCGCCTTTAGGAGTTACTTTTCCAACCAAAATATCTCCCGCCTTAACTTTAGCTCCGATTCTAACTATTCCTCTTTCGTCCAAATCCTTAAAAGCCGAATCCGAAACATTAGGTATATCTCTAGTAATATTTTCTTTATCTAATTTAGTCTCTCTCGCTTCGACTGAAAACTCTTCAATATGAACTGAAGTAAATACATCTTCTTCGACAAGTCTGCTGCTTAAAAGAATTGCGTCCTCAAAATTATATCCTTCGAATATCATAAAAGCCGCCAAAACATTTCTTCCAAGCGCCAACTCGCCGTTATCGGTAGCGGGTCCGTCTGCAAGAAGTCCGCCCGCTTTAACAGTATCTCCGACATTAACCACAGGTCTTTGATGAAAATTTGTATCCTGATTCGTTCTTTGATATTTTATAAGTTCGTAAACATCGAAATCGTCTTTATCGCTCTGTTTATTAGGTTTTATAACTATTTCATTATTAACGACTTTTATAACCTTACCCGCTCTTTTTGCATGTAAAGCGATTCCCGTTCCCGGTTGACATATTTTAGCTTCTACGCCCGTTCCAACTATAGGCGCTTCTGGAAACAAAAGAGGAACGCTTTGCCTTTGCATGTTGCTTCCCATTAACGCTCTGTTTGCATCGTCATGTTCCAAAAACGGTATAAGCGAACTTGAAAGAGAAACTATCTGTTGAGGCGATACATCCATATACTGAACTTGGTCTGGAGAAGAATACGGGAATTCCGACCTGTATCTTGTTGGTATTAAATTTTCTTTAAAAGTTCCGTCTTCGTTTATCGTGGCATTTGCATCCGCAATATGAAATCTCTCTTCGTCATGCGCCGTCAAATATTCTATTTCGTCCGTTACTTTGCCTTTAACAACTTTTCTATAAGGAGTTTCCAAAAATCCATGCTTATTTATCCTAGCGTAAGTTGCTAAAGAAACTATAAGCCCAATATTCGGTCCTTCGGGGGTTTCTATAGGACATATTTTGCCATAATGCGTATGATGAACATCCCGCACTTCGAATCCCGCTCTATCTCTCGTAAGTCCGCCTGGTCCCAAAGCGTTTAATCTTCTCTTATGGGTAATTTCCGATAGAGGATTATTTTGGTCCATAAATTGCGATAATTGACTCGTTCCGAAAAATTCTTTTAAAACCGACTGCACCAATTTAATGCTTACCAAAGATTGAGGAGTAACCGCTTCCATATCCTGCATTTGCATTCTTTCTTTCGCTATTCTCTCCAATCTTGTAAAACCCGTTTTCATCTGAATAGACAAAAGTTCTCCTACGCTTCTAATTCTTCTATTTCCCAAATGGTCTATATCGTCAAGCTGTTCTTCGTTTATAAAAACTTTTATCAAAAAACGGATTGTTTCTATTATATCTTTATGTCTTAAAACTTTACTATGTTCGTCTTCGGGAAAATTAAGCCTTTTGTTTATTTTATATCTTCCGACATCTCCCAAAGCGTAAGATTTTGAATCGAATACTAAATCGTTACAAATTTTAACCACATTGTCTATTAAAGCAGGTTCGCCCGGTCTTATAACATTATAAATTTTTGCGCAAGCCTCTTTTTGATTTCTTGTAATGTCTTTATCCAAAGTGTTAATTATTGTAACATTATCTTTAATCGCCTCCATATTCAAAACTTCGACTTCTTTAACGCCGCTCATTAAAAGTCTTTCGGCAAGGTTAGTATTTATAAGTTCTCCGGGATTTAATATAATCTCTTCTGAATTATCCGTATCGTAAACCGTAGAATATGAGCGTTTACCTATTAACGCTTCTTTTTTAGCTTCGTCCGATAATTTCGACAATGAAATTTTATCTACCGTATAAAATAACTTTAAAATTTCTTCGTTGGTTGTAATTCCTATAGCTCTTAAAAATACCGTAACGGGAAGTTTTTTCTTTCTGTCTATCCTAACATACATTATATCTTTTTTAGTATCGAGTTCAAATTCAAGCCAAGTTCCCCTATCGGGTATTATTTTTGCCACAAACATTGCATCTCTATCGCTTCTATTGAAAACTACTCCCGGAGACCTGTGAATTTGAGATACGACCACTCTTTCCGCTCCGTTTACAATGAAAGTTCCTCTGTCCGTCATAGCCGGGATATCGCCCACAAAAATTTCTTGTTCTATTATTCTTTCGGGGTCTCTAACCGTTAATTGAACTTTTATCTTAAAAGGATAGGCGTAAGTTTTATCTCTTCTCCTCGCCTCTTTTTCGGATATTTTAGGTTCGCCAATCGAATACGAGATAAACTCTATTTGCATCTTTTCGTTGGTAGCAACTATCGGGAATATGGAATTTAAAACCTCTTGCAATCCCTCGTTTTTCCTCTTATGTTCGGGCGTATCCTTTTGAAGAAAACTATTGTATGACTCTTTTTGTATAGCAAGAAAATCGGGCGGTTCCAAAACCGAAGCATAACGCGAAAAATTTACGCGTCCGTTTTCAATTCTATATTTTTTAGCAAACTCAATTCCTCTTTCCTTATATACTTTATTGTCTATTTGAATGTTATTAGCCATGTTAAAAAGTTCTCCAAATTATAGCTTTAATTTAATTTATATTTCAATTTATTTAAGATATAATTATTAAGAAGGGTAAAAGCTACAATACCCTTCTTAAATTTTAATCGTATTTTTTTATTATTTAACTTCAACTTTACCGCCTGCGGCTTCCAATTGTTTTTTAATAGCGGCAGCTTCGTCTTTTGAAACGCCAGATTTAATTGTCTCTCCGCCTTTTTCTACGGCGTCTTTAGCCTCTTTCAAACCTAAACCGCTAACCGCTCTAACCTCTTTAATTAGGGCTATTTTTTGCGCCGCATCGAATCCCGTAAGAATTATGTCGAATTCGTTTTTCTCTTCTTCAGCAGAAGCTCCTGCTGCGGCTCCTCCGGCAGCTGGCGCTGCTACAGCGGCAACGGGCATAGCAGCCGTTACATTGAATTTTTCTTTAATAGCTTCAACCAATTCATGAAGCTCTATAACTTTCATCTCTTCTATCGCTTGTAGTATTTCTTCTTTACTTAAAGCCATTTTTTACTCCTTAATTTAATTTTTATAATTTTAATTTAATATTTTCAGCCATTATTAAGCCGATTTTTTCTTTTCCTCTTCTACGGAATCGAGCGTATAAGCTAGTTCCGATATGATACTTTGTAGAGAATTTGCCAAACTTGATATAGGCGATTCGAGAGCCGTAACCAAATGAGAAAGCAAAACTTCTCTTGGCGGAATATTGGCGACAACTTGAACATTGGCGGAATCGAGCAAATCAGTTCCCATATAACCGCCTTTAATTTTTATCTTATCGTTCTTTTTAGAAGCGTCGCTAATCACTTTCGCTGCGGCTGGCATATCTTCTTTTGCGAAAACAACCGCCGTAGGATTAATAAACATCTCGTCTTTTACTTCTCTGCCTAAACCTTTTAAGGCTATATCTACCAAAGAATTTTTACATATTTTCATAGAGGAAGAAGTTTTTGATAGTTCGCGTCTTAAATCCGTAAGCTGAGCTACATTTACTCCTCTATAATCGAAGAATACAAGCCCTGCGCAAGAATCTATTTGTTCTTTAAGATGCGCAACCGTTTCAATATTTTTCTTATTAGGCATATTTATTCACCTCTTTTATATTAAACCGTTTCTTTAATCTATTCGCATAATGGGATCACAAAAATACGACTTCGTTTATAAAAACAGGTTTATGCAAACTTATAATCTTATTTTCTTATAATCTATTTTTATACCGACTCCCATTGTGGAAGTAATACTTATTCCTTTAATATATTCTCCCTTTAAGTCGGAAGGTTTTTTTCTTAAAATTTCATCATAGAAAGCTTTAAAATTTTCGTTTAATTTATTAGCGTCCATCGAAGCTTTTCCTATTCCCATTCTAACTACGCCGAATTTATCCGCTCTGTATTCCATTCTTCCGCCTTTAAAACTTTTCACGGTTTGGGCTATATCCAAAGTCACCGTTCCCGTTTTAGGGTTTGGCATAAGTCCTTTTCTTCCAAGTATCTGTCCTAATTTTCCGACTTCTTTCATCAAATCTGGAGTCGAAATAGCGACATCAAAATCGGTATAGCCTCCTCTGATTTTACTAATTAAATCTTCAAAACCAACTTCTATAGCGCCAGCATTTTTTGCTTCATCCGCTTTTTCGCCTTGAGCAAATACGACAACTCTCTTTTCCTTTCCGAAAGAATTAGGAAAAGATAAAGTATCTCTTATAGAATGTTTAGGCAAGATATTAAGGTTTATAGTAGCCTCGATAGTCTCGTCAAATTTGCAGGTGGCGTTTTTTTTCGCCAATTCGATAGCTTCTTCTACGGTATAAGGTTTTAATTTTTCTACCGTCTTAAATATAGCATCGTAACGTTTGCCACCTATCTTTTTTTCTTTTGTAGCCATTTTTTAATCCTTTTTAAATCAATTTTTCAAACTATTACTTCCATTTATTCTCAATTTTTAATTTTAATTTCTTAATTTAAATTTTTAAATTAAATTTTCAAATTTCAATAAATGGTGCCGCCTATTATTTTTTATTCCACTTTAATTCCCATAGCGCGAGCAGTTCCCGCAACTATCTTTTTAGCCGCTTCTATATCGTTTGCGGACATATAAGTCATTTTTTCTTGAGCAATCTCTTCAAGCTGTTTCTGATTTATGCTTGCAACTTTATTTTTATTAGGCTCTCCCGAACCTTTTTCTATTCCTAATTTCTTTTTAATCAAGGTAGAAGTAGAAGTTCCTTTAGTTACAAAAGTATAAGTTTTATCTTCATAAACCGTTATATAAGTATTTAACAACTGCCCTTTTTGTTTGGAAGTTTTAGCGTTAAAATCCTTAACGAATGCAGCTATTTGTATCTGCTTCTGACCTAGTGCGGGACCTAAAGGTGGCGCTGGAGTCGCTTCTCCTCCCGCTATTCTAACCTTTACAATACCAACTATTTTTTTAGCCATTTTATACCTCTTGTTAATTTATAATTTCTTAACTTTATTAAAATCCAATTCCGTAGGCGTGCTTCTTCCGAAAATTTCAATTTTAACGGTAACCTTTCCTTTATCAGTATTGACATTTTCTATTACGCCATTCAAACCATTAAAAGGACCGTCTATAACTTGAACTTTCTCGCCTATATCGAAATCCATTCCTATAATTTCATTTATTTGACTTTTAGCCTTGCTTTCCATATCCTCGAATATTCGAGACACATCCGCTTCGCTTAAAGGAGTAGGAATTATCTGCCCTTCGTCTTTAGTTGTGGCATGGCTTCCTATAAAACCTGCGACTCCCGGAGTTCTTCTAATCATAGATTGCGTGGAATCGTTCATTATCATTTTTACCAAAACATATCCGGGATAAGAAAATTCCTCTTTATTTACTTTCTTGCCATTTTTTGTTGTAGAAACCGTTTGCGATGGTATATATATATCGACAATTAAATCATCCATACCATTTTCTTTTATTCTTCTGTCTATTCTTTCTCTGACTTTATTTTCGTATCCATGTTGAGTATGAACTATATACCATTTATAATCTTGCATCTCGGACATATTCATCACCTATTATACCTGTTTTTTCTTACATAGCGAATGGCAAAATACATTACGATTAAAACCGCTACTACAGCCACTAAAACCAAAGTAATGCTTGAAGACATTATAGCCGTTATAACGGAGCCGTCTAATAAAGTTCTCGTTATGAAGGTTACCAAATAATCCGCCAATCCTAAAAAAGCCGAAGTCAAAATAAGTAAAATAATAACCACAACCGTTTGATTAATAACCTCTTGACGAGTAGGCCAAACGCTTCTTTCAAAGAGTTCTTTTTTTATCTCTTCCAAAGAACTAAATAATTTATTTTTTTTCTTCTCTGCCATAAAATTACCTTTAAATTAAAAACTATCAAAAATATCAATAAATAAATCAGGTCAGACAGGAGTCGAACCTGCAACACCCAGTTTTGGAGACTGGTGCTCTACCAATTGAACTACTGACCCATAATAAATTATCTTGAAACTTTAAGTTCCTTATGAACCGTATGCTTTCTATCATGCGGACAGTATTTTTTTAATTCAAGTTTCTCCTGAACATTTTGTTTATTTTTAGTAGTAATATAATTCTTTCTTTTACATTCGGTGCATTGCAAATGTATTTGTTCCGTTTTTACTTTAGCGCCTGCCATTTTTTACTCCTTAAATAGACTAACGATAATATAATAATGTCTACAATTTACAAGGTAATAAATTATATAATTAAATGGAATTTATGTCAATAGCAAAAATTAAAAAATTATTTAAAATTTATAGAATTTCACAGAACTTTATAGAACTTTATAGAACTTTTTATAAAATTTATATATTTTTACAGTATTTTTTTATAATGGTTGTATTCTGACGATTTTCTAATATAATTAATATTATAAAAAATAAATATAATAATAAAATATAATAAAATTTTAAAAGGGGGAGAGGTCGATTTATGAATACAGAAGAAGCAAAAAATAGAATAAAAAAATTAACCGAAGAAATAAATTATCATAATAAACTTTATTATACGGACGATAACCCAGAAATAGAGGATTACGAATACGATAAACTTTTTAGAGAACTTGAAAATTTGGAAAGAGATTTTCCCGCTCTTAAAGATAAAGACAGTCCTACGAATAAAGTCGGTGGAATCATTTTAGAGAAGTTTGAAAAATTCGAACATCCTATAGCTATGTATTCTCTTTCAAATGTTATGAACGAGGAAGAATTTTTTGATTTCGACAATAGAATGAAAAAAGAACTTAATTCAAAAAACATAAAATATACTGTGGAAAATAAATTTGACGGTTTGGCTTTGGAGCTTATTTACGAAAACGGAAAATTAACTGTTGCAAGCACTCGAGGAGACGGACAGATTGGCGAGAATGTTACATATAATGTTAAAGTAATGAATAATGTTCCAAAAAATATTATAGAAAAAAATAAACTTA
>CAZRYV010000056.1:3567-12238 GCA_964604385.1 uncultured Brachyspira sp. | reverse complement strand
ACACTACACTACACTACACTACACTACCATTATTATGTAAATAATATAATTTTTTGCATTGTGCAAAAAACTCAAAAAAATAATTTTAAGTTTTATGCATTTTCTGATAGATTATCAAAACGCTATTTTGAAGCATATTATTATTTTATTTTATATTCAATAATAATTTATAATTTTATATTAGTATTCTTTGCTACTATAAAATCGGAGTTTTGCAAATGAATACTAAATTAATAAATATACTTTCTTTAATTTTAATTTCATTTTCTATAATTTTTTCCGTTTTTATTTCATTTTATGCAATCGATAAAAGATTTATAGGTAAAGACCAAGAATCTCATTTTTATGATATGAAACAGTATTATAAAAATAAAGAATTTCCTACTATGGGAGCGAGATTTATAAGCACCGATTCAATAACGAGTCCTAAAGTTCCCGGCGGAGCGTATTATATACTTTATACTTTTTTCTATAAAATAGCCAATGAAAATTTATTTATAGCTAAAATAATTAATCTGATTTTCAATTTTATAATAATATACATTTTTTTATTTTGGTTTTATAAAAAATTTGGAATATTTATCTCATCGATAATGAGTGCAATTTTTCTTTTAAATCCTTATTTAATTATGTCGATAACGGATTTTTGGAATCCAAATATAACTTCTATATTTAGTTTATTTTTATTTATTTTTCTATACGAATATATCGGCGGCGACAATGAAAATATAAAGAAAATTTCGGCTGTTTTAATATTTCCCGTATTGGCTATAATGGCGCAGGGACATTTTGTAGTTTTCTTTTCTATGATTCCAACTTTGATAGTTTATTTAATTATAAGATTTTCAAAAACCAAAAAATATATTTTATTTTGGATTATCGGAGTTTTCATTTCTTTTTTATTGTATTTGCCTTATTTAATTCATGAAATAAAAACCGATTTTACCAATCTTCGCTACGCTATGAATATGAGGGAAGGGCTTTCATCTATTCCGTTTCCTCAAGTTTATTTTATATTATTATTTCCTACCAATGAAATGTCCGCCGTTTTTGGAACAAGGATTGGTTCATTTATTCACTTTTGGTTTACGAAGCCCGTTTATTTTTACGGTTTAATATTTCTTATAATAAGCGTTTTGTTTTCATTATTCGTTTTTATAAAATCTTTAATATTTTTGATTTTAAATAAAGACAAGATAAATAATAATAAAGAAAATTCTAAAGTTCGGACATTAAAAGAAATTATTTTTATATTAATTCTGTTTATTCCAATAACTATTATAAGTTTTATAGTATTTAAATCAAAGGCGGGAACTTTTCATTATCTTTATTCCGCTTACTCTATTTCGTTTGCTCCTATGATATTATTTTTTTATCAAATGCAACTAAAAATGCAAAGCAAATTACAAAATCAGAATTTAAATATTAAACTTTCTTCCATATATATATATATATATATATATATATATATATCATTCTTGCGTTAAATATTTTATCTATGGCTGGGCAATTGATGAGATATTTTAATTTATTTGAAGAACCAAGAAATTATAAAAGTCATTATCAATTACTTCAATTTTTAGAAAAAGAATCTGAAAACGAAAACATTGAAATATATGATAATTTTTCGGGGACATTAAGAAATCAATATATAGACATTTTTAATACATATTTTCCAAACCATAAAGCTAATTTTTCATCCAACGCAAAAATCGTATATGCGATTAAAGACAATGTGGTTGAAAAGAATTGGGATGCAAACAGAGTTCAAAAAGATATGGAATATTTGATTCAAAATAACGCCGTAGAACTGACAAATATTAAAGGATTCACAATCTATAAATTCACAAAAAATGATAATTAAAAAATAAATAGGATAAACAAAATGAATAAAAATTTAAACAAAATATTAATCGTTCTTTTATCGCTTTCTATAATTATAAGCGTATTTTCTTCTTTTTATTTTCAAAAGGACGCTTTTCTTTCAAACGATAACGAACAACATTTTTACGATATGAGGCGAGGATACGATACGAAGATTATTCCTCATACGGGAGCGAGACTCGTGACAAGCGGAAAAATTATAGACGAAAACGCGGTTAGAGTTCCCGGCGCCGGTTTTTATGCAAGATTTATATCTTTATATTCTCTGTCAAACGGAAATTATTATACGGCTAGAATATTCGATGTTTCTTTATATTTAATCATTTTATTTATTTTTCTAATATGGATATATTTTAGATTTGGTTTAATGGCTTTTTCAATTTTAGCGGCTTTTATTGGCGTAAATTGTGTGTTTTTTGAAGCGGTTACTTCTTTTACAAATCCTAATCCTGTCGTATCGTTTTCTTTTCTATTTGTTATTTTCTTTGCGGAATATTTAAGAGACTGTAAATATTCAAAAGTCTTTGCCGCTCTGTTATTTCCAATACTTGCGATAATGGGACAATTTCATTTTGCGGTTTATTATGGCATAGTGCCGACTTTGATAATTTATTTGATTATTAGGTTTAATTATTCTAAAAAATATTTTGCATATTTATTTTTAGGAGTTTTTATATCGTTTTTATTATATTTGCCATATTTGATAGTTGAAATTCAAAATGGATTTGAAAATTCTTTAAGAATGATTAATCTTTCAAAGGAATATACGGTTCCTTTTTATAAAAGGTTTCCTCAAATATCCGCTCAAATAGTATTTACTACTTTTACATTAAATAAGTTTGATGTGAAAACGATTTTAAACTTTTGGGGAATAGTAAGTCCTTTGATGATTATTATAATAGCAATCTCCTATATTATAGCTGCCTCTTCGTTTATAGTGTCTTTTATATGCATAATATTGAAAAAAGATATAAATAAAGATATTTTTAAAGAAGTCAAATTTAAAAATGACAAACTTTTAAAAGAGTTATTATTTTTCTATTTTTTATATATTCCGATAGCTATTATTTGTCCTATGGTTTTAAAAGGAAAAGGCGGGGGATATGTGTATCATTTTTCTATGTTTGCAATGTCATTTTTTACAATACTGTTGTTTGCAAATTATTTATATTATAAAAAACCAAAATTATTTAATTATTTTATAATATTTATGTTTATACATATATTTGCAGTATCTTGGCATTATTATAAACAGAATTATAAATTTTCTTTAATTGGCAAAAAACAAAGATTAACTTACGATATTGTTAAACATATAGGATTTAACGCAAACGGAGAGAGTTTTAAATTGTATTCAAGAGATATATTTTATTACGCCTCATGGTTATTTTTAAACGAAAAAGAAAATACTATTTCTGAAAATCATAATATAGAATATTTAATAATCGAAAATACAAACTCCGTTCTTTATAGATTTAACGATGATGACAGAATTAAAGAGAGAGAACCGCATAAAGCATTAACCTTATATTATTGGTATAGTCCCGTAAACAAACCAAATACAAAAGATACAAGTAGCGATTTTGATTTGAATAATTCTATATTAATTTATACCAACGAATTATTCGGCGTATATAAAAAAGAATTAAAACAATAATATAATATCAAATTTATTATATCAAAATAATTGACTATTTATATTTTTAGAATAAAATATTTTAATTAAATAGAAAATATAAAAAATGAAAAATTTAAAAAAATTAAAAAATATAATAAAAAAAATATCGCTATCTATAATATGTTTTTTATTATTTGCTTTGTTTATATTGGGTTTAATATTTTCTCCAAAAATTTATAAGTTGTATAAATTCTCAAAAGAATATATTAACAAACCTTTTTCAAAAGAAGAATTGAAAAAAAACGAAAATAGAGTATTAAAAATATACGATAGAAACGATATATTGCTTGCAAATCTTTTTCCCGAATACGGAGGATTTTACTCAGAAGTTAAATATTCCGATTTACCCGAAACTTTAATAGAAGCCGTAATAAGCGCCGAAGATAAAAATTTTTTTAAACATAAAGGCATAGATTATAAAGCCATTTTAAGAGCTTTCATTTCAAATTTATTAAACAAAAAAATAGTCTCGGGCGGAAGCACGATAACTCAACAGCTTTCAAAGAGTATTATTCGTAGAGAGAGAAATTATATAAATAAATTCTATGAAGCTTTAGATTCTATTAGATTGGAAAAGAATATGACTAAAGAGGAGATATTAACCGAATATCTTAATAGAGTTTTTTTAGGAAATAATTGCTACGGAATCGGAGCCGCCGCAGAATTATATTTTAAAAAAGAAGTTAAAGATTTAAATGCAAACGAATCTGCATCGCTTGCCGCTATAATAAAATCGGGAACAAAATTTAATCCTTATAAATATAACGATAGATTATATGCAAGAAAAATATATGTTCTAAATCAAATGAAAAAAAATAATTATATTTCCGAAGAAGATTATAATAATTATATAAACGAAAATATAACCTTTTATACAAACAGAAATAAAAATACTTTCAAAGCTCCGCATTTCGTAATGTATGTAAAAGAATCGATAGATAAATTAAAATATTCTAATTTAATAGAAGTAAAAACTACTTTGGATTATAAATTGCAAAAAGAGGCTTCTTTGGTAATAAGCAACTCTAGTCAATCTCTTCATCGTTTTAATGTCCGAAATATTTCATGCGTAATATTAGATGCAAAAACAGGAGAGACGCTTTCGATGATAGGTTCTATGAATTATTTTGACGACGAAACGGATGGAGCGGTAAACGGAGCTACGGCTTTAAGGCAACCGGGAAGCGCCTTAAAACCTTTTTTATATGCGTATTTATTCGATAAAGGGGAATCTCCCGCATCGGTAATAGGAGATATTAAAACCTATATAAATTCTCCGGGCGGAGATTATATACCAGAAAATTTCGACAGAAAATATAGAGGACCCGTAACCATAAGATACGCTCTAGCAAATTCGCTTAATATCCCGGCGGTTAGATGGATGGCAAAATACAGTCTTAAGGATTTTCAAAATATATTGTTGAAATCGGGTTTAAGGAGCATAGATAAGAATCCCGATTATTACGGTTATTCTTTGGTATTGGGAAGCGCCGAAGTGAGACTTTTGGATTTGGTTTCGGCTTATACGATATTTCCTAATTCGGGAATTTTTATAAATCATTATTCTACCATTTCGTTAAAAAAAGAAAACGGAGAGATATTTTATATTCCTAAAAAATCCTACAGTCATAAAAGAGTAATATCGGAAGAAAGCGCTTATTTAATAAACGATATATTATCCGACAGAAAAGCAAGACAAGGCTCTTTCAGAAGTTATAGAGGATTGGTTTATCCTTTTAAAATCGCGATTAAAACGGGAACTTCAAAAGGTTCGAGGGACGCTTGGGCGGTAGGATATACTAAAGATTATATAGTCGGATTATGGCTTGGAGATTTTAAGGGAAGCGAAATGATAAATATAACGGGAGGAAACGGCGCAGTTCCGATACTTTACGATTTATTTTCTATGCTTAATAAGAGTCAAAAAGAAACAGAATGGGACAAACCAAAAGATATTGTGGAAAGAGAAATTTGTTTAATCAGCGGAAAGTTGAGAGGTGAGTTTTGTAAAGAAACTAGAGTCGAAGAGTTTTCGCTTTTGAATGTGGTAAAAGAAGAATGTTCCGTTCATAATCTATATATAAAAAGAAATGAAGACGGAAGCGTTGTCAAAAAAGTTTTTCTTAATCTTCCGAGCGAATATAACGATTGGCTTAAAGAGAGACAAATAGAAAAACCCGATTCAAATTGGACTAGAATAAAAAATATTTACGCCGATTATAATCTAAATGAAAATCAAATTAGAAATAACCGAAATACTCAAAATTCTATACAAAATTCCATGCAAAATTCCATAATAAAAGAAAGAATCGCCATAACTTCTCCTACCGACAATTCCGTTTATAAGATAGATTCAACTTTACCTATAGAATATCAGAATATTTTTATTTCTTCTTACATACCGAAAGATATTGCTAAAGCGAGTTTATATTGCAACGAAGATATTATCGCAAATATAGAGGAATTAAAAAACGGCGCTATATCGTGGAATATCAAGAGAGGAGATTATACTTTTTATATTAAAGCCGTTAATTTTGAAGGAAATGAAATCAAGAGTCCAAATATTAATATTTATATTCAGTGATTTTTTATTTTTGTCTATCAATTTAATCATAAAGTTTTCCGATAATTTTTAAGTATAAATATAAATGGAGTTTATAATGTTTAGAAAAATTATAACCATGATATTAATCATAATGTTTTCATTGAATATGGAAGCTGCATATAATTTTGACAGATATATGAAAGTAGTCGATGTTCAAGGAAATGTTAAACTTGAAGTTGATGTTAAAAGCTCTTCTCAATCTCAAACGGCAAGAAAAATGATTCAAAAACCCGCAAGATTGGGAGATTTATTATTTACAAGAGACACTATTATTACGGGAGCATCTTCATTAACCGCATATTTACAAAATAGAATTTTACTTAAAGTTAAAGAAAATACTTCTATACATTTGGATAGCACTTTTGATAAAAACGAAAATATTATATTTAGTTTGCATAAAGGCGAGATTATAATCGTAGCTCCAATGAGTTATAAACCTGAACATATCACCGTATATACTCCCGATAACAGCACGATAAATATATCAGGTGCAGCTATAGTTTCGTTTAACGGAAATGTGACGAAAGTTCAATTTTTGCATGGATACGGAAAATTAAACAATACTCCCGTAGGACAATTTACCGAAGTTAATTTAAAAGATAAAACCACAAGCGATATAGTTATGAATTTAGATTTAAGAAACAGAGTAAACGAAATATTGAGAATGCAGTATATCGATAAAGTCTCTCAAGTTGGAATTTATAGAAATATTGCAAAATTAAATAATTCGGATTCTTTTAATGTCAAACAGATAATAACGCCGCTAGAAATTGACTTTTTTAATTAAATAAAAAATAGTTTTAAAATTATATTAAATATATTATATTTTAAAAATATAAAAAAAACATTAAAAAAAATATTTTAAAAAATAAAAAAATATATATAATTAATATAATGAAAAAATTATATTTTTATCCGATTACTTATATTTTCTATATAACTTTAAGTTTTGCTTTTGGAATTTCTTTGGCTTTTAAAAAACATATTCTTATTTTATCGTATTTGTTTTTAATAACGGCTTTTATTCTTATAATTTTGTCTTTAGTTTTTGCATTTTTGGATAAGTCAAAAAATAAATCAAAAATTTTTTTAGCGGTAATTTCATGCTTTTTTATCGGCTATAGTTGGACGGTAGCGAGATATTATAAAGTATTTTTTAATCCTTTAAGCGATTCTACGGGCGATATAAAAGGCTATAGGGCAAAAATAATAAAATATGACGGAGTAGTCGGTTTTAGAGATAGATATACTGCTTATGTCGATATGATTTATGACGGAAAAAATTGGCATAATTATGCGGGCAATATCAGAATATATCATAATTCGCAAAAACCTATTTATATAAACGATTCGATTATAGTTTATGCAAAAATTAATTTATATAAAAATATTTTCACAAACGATAACGAAAGGAATATTATAAAATCTCTTCAAAATAAAATGTTATTCGGAGTTTCGTCAATTTATCCTTATATTAATTTTACCGTTCAAAAAAACGGTTTTTCAATTATAAGTTATATAAAAAATTATATAAATAAATACGGTTTGTATTTTAGAAATATTGCTAAAAAATCTCTCGGAAAATATATGAGTCCGATAAGTTATTCCGTAGCTCAAGGCATAGTAATCGGAGATAAAAATATAATTCCTCAAAATATAAATCAATATTTTATAGGAGCGGGAATATCTCATATACTTTCAATATCGGGACTTCATATTTCTATGGTTCTTTATATTTTATTTCTCGCTTTGTCATTTCTGCCGATAAATTTTTATAAAAGAATATTAATATCGACTGTTATAACCGTAGTCGTCTATCCCGCAATTACTTTATTTTCAGTTTCTATAACTCGGGCGAGCATAATGGCTTTTTGTTTATTAATATCTTACATTTTTGATAAAAATAGAAATTCCGTTAATTCGTTATTTTTAGCCGCATTGATAATACTTATAACGGAACCTAATTCCATAAGAGAGATTAGTTTTCAATTTTCATTTTTAGCGACTTTAGGAATAATACTTTATTATCCGATTTTCAATTTTTATTTTAATTTTTATACCAAAAATAAAATAAAAAATATAAATAGTTATTTTATAAAAAATTTAATCTCAAAATTAGTCGTTTTTCTTTTTATAAATTTTATAGCTTTAATTTCAATATTGCCTTTGAGCGTTTATCATTTTTCGCTTTTAAATTTGACTTCTGTAATATTAAACATATTCGCCGTTCCTTTGGCTTTTATAATACTTGCCTCTTCAATCATAACTATAATTACATTTCAAATATTTTCTCCTTTGGCGATTTATCCCGCTTATACGACTGAATTTTTTACCAATCTTTTAATAAATTTATCCGAAAAGTTTTCCGAAATAAAATTTTTAAAATATGAGATTTCTTGTAATTTGTATTTGGCGATATTTATAACTTTTATTATTATGATTTTAGGATTGATTATCAGAATAAAAATTAAAAATAAAAGTTAATTTAAAAATAAAAGCGAATT
>CAZRYV010000056.1:0-3467 GCA_964604385.1 uncultured Brachyspira sp. | reverse complement strand
TTTATTTATTTTGAAGGAGTTAATTTTGTTAAAGCGTCTTCAACTAAAGCGCTCCAAGTGGCTCCCGATATTCCGTCCGCATAAATATCGTTTGCTTCTATCATTTTGTCGAAAGCTTCTTTTGACCTTGCGGGACCGCTTCTATGTGCGCTTTTCGTTAAAACTATTCTCGTTAATTTTCCTTCCGCTACAGTAACTCTCGCCTGATAATCTCCTTGAACGGTTTTATAAGTCGCTTTATAGTTTCCCAAATATGTTCCGTTTGGAATTTTACTCAAATCGATTTTAGTTTGAGCAAAAACTATTACAGAAAATATTAATATAAAAGCACTTATTAAACTTTTTGAAATTATAGATTTCATAATTTTCTCCTTTTTAAATTAAAAATTTAGTTTATAAATTTAATCTTAATAAATTTATTATATTTCAAATATAAATAAATATCAATATAAAATAATCTACAAAATTTTTTATTAAATATTTGATAAAAAAATGCTTGACTATTTGAAATAAATTATTAACTTAATGATAGAGGTTTATAAGGACAAGGGGTTTGTTTTCGGACAACCCTTTGTTTGTAAACTGTTCTTTTTTATACATCGTCTCATAATATATCTATTAATTTATATAAAATATGTTATCATTAACCAATTAATATTTTTAGAAAACAATAAAATTAAATAAGGCAAAATATGGATAATAGAAATCAGGAAAGCAAAAGATTCGTTTTTAAAGTCGGAATAATCTCCGCAGCCATAATATCGATTCTTTTAGTAGGAGCGGGATTATTTATCGGAATATTTTTATTTGTAGGCGAAGAAACAAATTTAAGCAAAATGGTTTCGATGTATAAAGTATACGATTCTGAAATATATGCTAAAAAATATGGCGATAAAGTGGTTAGAGAATTGGTTTTAAATCATGGAAGAGATATAAACGAAACGGACTCGGATAATATAGGCGGATTACATTGGGCGGTTAAATTTGACAATATAAAAGCCGTTAGATTCTTCATAGAAAATAAAGCGAATGTCGAAATTTCTACCGACTATGGAATTACTCCTTTAGTATTTGCTATAGAAGAAAATAATCCTAAAATGGTGGAAATTTTAATTAAAGAAGGTAAAGCGAATATTTACGGTTCTTATGCGGGAGAGGATATTTCAAAATACCCTATATATTGTGCCGTTAAAAATACGAATCTAAATATTATAAAAATTCTTATAAATAATTCGTTTGATTTAAAAAGAGAGCCTTATATTTTAAATTACGCTATAACAATCGGAGACGAAAATACGGTTAAATATTTAATAGAAAAAGGAGCGGATATTAATTATAAAAACTCTGACGGAACGACTATTTTATACGATGCCGTTTTGTCTTTGAATCTTAAATTGGTTGATTATTTTTTGGGTAAAAATGCGGATATAAACGAAGCGGGAATAAGCGATACTTACGGAAATATTATAACGGCTGCCGCAGGCTCAAAATTCAATAATCCTAATAATAAATCTCCCGTAGATTTACAGTTGCTTGAAAAATCGGCGGAAGACAGCGCAAAAATAACGGATAGGATTATAGGGAAAGTCGACAAAAAAATTATAAACGATTATTTTAAAGATAAAACTCCATTAATTATAGCGGTTGGAAATTCTTATTTGGCAACTGCAAAAAAACTTATTGAAAACGGAGCGAATGTCAATATATACGATAACGAAGGTTGGAGCGCTTTGACTTACGCTGCAAATAATGGAGACATTGAAATTGCAAAAGTATTGCTTGAAAATAACGCTAGAATTAGAGGAGAATTATTATACGCCATTAAAAGTCCTATAATTGAAAACAGAATCGGTATGATGAAATTATTAATAGAAAATAAAGCGGACATTAATTATACGGATATCAACGGATTAAATCCTTTAAATATAGCCGTGCAGAATGGAGATATTCAATTAACCGAATTTTTAATGACTAATAAGGCTAATGCAAATATTTTAATGCCTGACGGAAACGGTTTAATCGAATATGCAATAACTCAAGATAATATGGATTTGCTTCAGGTTTTGGTTGAAAATGGAGCGGATATTAATTATGCGGGAATATCGAGTCTTACTCCTTTAATGGTAGCTTCAAAATTGGGACTCGATAATGTGGTTAGAATATTGCTTTCAAAGAAAATAGATATAAACGCTTACGATATAAACGGAAACACGGCTTTGCATATAGCGGCGGGAAATTCTCAACTTTCTGTTATAAGGCTTTTACTAGATAAAAATCCGAATCTCGATATCCAAAATAATGACGGAAACACAGCGCTGCATTTGGCGGTTATTTCGGGAAATATAGATATTGTGAGCGAAATCGTATTGAGAGGTGCCGACATGAGAATCAGAAACTATGAAGGAAGATACCCGATGGATATAGCGAGAGCTAATAACAGTGCGGGAATATTCGAAGTATTGAGAGAAGCCGAAAATAAAAATGAAAATTAATAACATGTTTGACAAAACTCAATTTTAATATATTATAATAATGTTTGCTCGGGTGGTGGAATAGGTAGACACAACAGCTTGAGGTGCTGTCGGGTAATACCGTGCTGGTTCAAATCCAGTCTCGAGCAATTTATATATATTTGCTTGCCTCTCTTATACTTAAATTTGACATAGAATCTTTATATTTTTTGATAAACTCTTTTACCCATTTCGGATTAGTTTTGCTGTAATCTCTCAAACTCCATCCTATAGCCTTATTTATAAAAAATTCTTGTCTGTTAAGATTATTTATAATTATTTGTTCAAGTAATTTTGTATTTGTTTTTTCTTTTCTCAAAAGTTGATGGTCTATCGCAATTCGCCTTAACCAAATGTTTTCATCCAAACTCCAATTTAATAATATTTCATTAACTTTTTTATCTCTCAATGCGATGTCGCCTACTATTCTGTCCAAACCGTCTATAGTGTCCCACCAAGATTTTGTTAATATATATTTTTTCAAAATTTCTATATGCGATATATTTAAATATTCCTTTTTAAAATCAAGATAACCTACGGCGGCGTATTGAAATTCCCTATATTTGTTTTTATAACATTTGTCTAAAAATTTAAAATCTATATTTTCTTCACCGTAAACCAAAGAAACCGATTTAAAAATTTTATTTTGAATTTCCTTTCTTGGTTTTGCCTGAATTCCTAAAAATTCAAATTTATTTTTCATATAAGCGGACATTTCTTTAGCTTTTTTATCGTTTTTTAATTTTTCAAATTCCGAAAAAATATGATTTATCGTTATATTTTTGTTTGTCATTTTTATCCTTGATTTATGTAAAATTTAAAGTGTAGTTTATATTAAAACTACACTTTAACAATTTTATTTTGAAAGAGGTATTTCATTTTGAGGAGGATTTTTACTAATAGCTCCTACGATTTTATGCGGAATATAAAGTTCTTCTAAATAAGCTAAATCGCTAG
>CAZRYV010000055.1:6411-12332 GCA_964604385.1 uncultured Brachyspira sp. | reverse complement strand
GCTATGCGTTTTTGTTCCTCTAACGGCGGAAATGGAATTTTTATTTGTTTAAAATTTGGAATTGTAAGTTGTGGGACACTTGAACCCTCGCCTTGCGGAATTATGTATTGTAAAGCATAAGAGAGAAATTCCAAAACTAATATTTTATCATTTGGAATAGCACAAATTAATCTAACGATAGGGAAAAATGGTTTATATCTTACACATACAAATCCAATAGTTCCTCTAGCCGATATTGTTAAAGCTGGTTTAGTAATGGTTGGTTTTTTTGTATATCCATAAAGCCCGTTGTTTTCAACTCCGTTTGAAAATATAGGTATTTGATTTTCTTCTGTTTTTTCTGTGGTGCAGTCGTCTGGGCGGTCTCCACCTGCAGAGATTTTTTCACAAACTTCTTCAATAGTTTTTATTTGCCAGCCGTTGGGTAATTTATTCATAATTTGATTATATAATTTTATACGATTATAATCAATAATTTTATTTACAGTGGATTACTTCGCTATCACTCGTAATGACGGCGTATTTTACTATCAAAAAAGAATAAATATTTATTTGATATTTTTTATATACGATTTATAATATAAAATATAAAAAGTTCTTTAAGGAAAAAATATGTCGGTATTGATTAATAATATAAACGAAGAGATAAAAGAAATATTGGAAAAGCATAATAATAATATTGACAAAAAAATAGAAGAACAAGAGAAGAAAAACAATGACTTAAAAAATAGTATAAATAAAAGCCATGAAGAAATGATGCAAAATGCAAATAATTTGTTTAGAAAATACGATAAAACTTACGAAATTTTAATGGAATATGTCGCTAAAAAGATAGACGAGCAGGATAAAAAGAACAGAGATTTTGGCGAAAAAATAAAAATCATATTGGATAATAATTATAATAAAATTAATAAAAAAAATAATCCTAACAAAAATAACATTAATAACATTGAAAAAAATAATTCTAAAAATATTAAATCTGAAAATTTTAAAATAAAAGACATTTCAAACGATTTTTTAGTGGCTACAGTTTCTTTAATCGGAATAATAATCACGGTATTGATAGCGATATTTTTCATTTAATCATTATGAATAAAATATTATAAAAATTAAATTATTATGACAGATAAATTGAAATACGAAAGAGAATATTTAAAATCGGGTTATAAATATATTTGCGGAATAGACGAGGTTGGACGAGGATGTTTATTTGGTCCCGTTACCGCAGCAGCTGTGATAATGCCGTTATGTTTTGGAACTGACGAAAATATAGAAAATATTATAGACGGAATAGAAGATTCAAAAAAATTAAAACCTCAAAAAAGAGAGGAGCTTTCAAAAAAAATTATTGAAACATCCATAGCGTATTCTATATATTCAGTTTCCGAAAAGATAATAGACGAAATTAATATATTAAACGCTACAAAATTGGCTATGATAAAATCTATAGAAAATTTAAAAATAAAACCCGATATACTTTTTGTAGACGCTTTAAAACTCGATATTGATATAAAACAAATTTCGATAATAAAAGGCGATTTAAAATCCTATTCAATCGGTTGCGCGAGCATATTGGCAAAAGTGAGTAGAGACGAAATGATGAATAATATGCCCGAAAAATATCAAAAATACAAAATCTATAAAAATAAAGGATACGGAACTAAAGAACATATCGAAGCTATAGAAAAATACGGTCCAAGCGACAAACATAGATTTACTTTTGAACCCGTGAAATCTTATCATCATAATAATATATAATCATAATAATAAAAAAAACGATAATTAATTGTAATAATAATTTAAGAATAAACAATCATTATTTTATGATAAATATTAATAAATATTTCAATTCTATAATAAATAAAAGTCCTAAAGCAATAAAAGAAGGCGATATTGTAAAATTTATCCTTGTCAGAAAACTTGGCTATGATAAAGCTATCGTAAATGTTATGGGAAATAAATTTACGGCTATTTTTAAAAATGGAATAACCGAAAAAGGTTTTGCTTTAGTTTCAAAAGAAAATAATAAATTAATATTAAATATATTAAAAAATTCATCAAAAAATTCAAACGGTATAAAAGAAAATAAAGAAATTGTAAAAAATGGCGTTTTGGTTAACATAAGTTCTACAGGAAAAGAAAATTCCGAAATCGCAAATCTACTTTTATCAAAAGGAATAAAAGTAAATAGTCAAAATATAATTTATTATGAAACGGTTTTAAAATATTTGCCAAATAACGAAAAAAAAGAATTCTTTCTTAATTCTATGAAAAACAATATTTATTTTAGTAAAGAAGAAATCGAAAATTTAGGAAATATTTTTAATAAAATAGGAAGTTTTGACTCTATAATAAAAAACTCTAACAAAAATTATAAATTAGCCGAAATATTAAAAAACATGATTTATGATTTAAAAATAAATAATAAAGAAATATTAAAAAATCATGTAAAAACCAACGGATATTTTAGCGTATGGTTTATGCTCTTTGATATGCTTAATAGCGAATTATATTTCGATGGCGGAAATAGCGAAAATAATAGAAATAATAAAGATATGGTATCGTTTATTTTAAAAATATTGTCTTTAAATAGAAAAAATAACGATTCGATATCGTTTTTAATTCCAATACCTTATATTATAGACATAGAATTAAAAGACATATTATTATATATAAACGGAGATAAAAAAAATAATAAATTTAATTTTACTTTTATAGCGGACGATAAAGACAACGGCAAGGAATTATGCAAAATTATAATAGAAAAAAATTTAAACGAATATTTAATAACTTTGAAATTATTTGACAAAAAATTATATAAGAAATGTAAGGATACTAAAAGCATTATTGACGAAGAACTTAAAATGCTTGATAATTTGAATTTTAAATTTAAAATGGAATATATAAATGAATAAGGATATTGAAAACGCCATAGCTCTTTTATACGATAAAGAGATTCATAACGCTCCCGTAGTCGTATCGAAAGGAGAAAAACTGCTTGCAAAGAAAATGGTTGAGATTGCCAAAAAATATAAAGTTCCGATAGTAGAAGACGAAGAAACGGCGGAGAGCTTAATGAAACTCGATATAGGAGATGAAATTCCATATTCGCTTTACGAAGCGGTTAGCATAATATTAAGGCATATATATAAATTAAAGGCAGAGTTATAATTTATGGAAAATTTTGCTAAAATAAAAACACAGGATATTAAATCCCAAGCCGAAAGGAAAGACATATATTTGGATAACGATTTTATAGCCATAAGCAAATATATGGAAATAAAAAACGAATATATAAACAGATTAAAAAAATGGGATATAAACGAAGTTTTTATAAAAGATTTGGAAAGCGAAGATGCATCTCATAATTCCGTTCAGGATTTCGATAAATTTTTAAGAGAATATAAAGTATTTAAAAATATTTATTTGAATATAATAAATCAGACTAAAAATAATTTGGGAAATTTTAGAAATAATAATCTTGTAAATATGAAAGAACTTAACGAAATTATAGACGGGCTTTTAGATATAATGAATAGAAATTTAAATAGTTTTACGGCTCTTTTAAGCATATTTGATTTTCCTAAAGAAGATTTTTATTATGTTCGTTCTTTAAATGTCGCTATAATATCGTTGATTATCGGCAAAGGAATGAAACTTTCAGACGGAATATTAAAAAAACTCGGACTCGGAGCAATTTTATACGATATAGGTTTGGTTAAAGTTCCCGAAAAAATATTGAATAAAACTTATAAATTTACCGCCGAAGAATATGCTGAAATAAAAAAGCATACGGTTTACGGATATAAATTAATGAAAAGCAATTTTAGATTTGAAGAAGAGATGGCGGCTATCGCTCTCGAACATCATGAATATTATAACGGAACGGGTTATCCTAGAGGAATTTCGGGAAACGACATACATTTATACGCTAAAATAGTGGCAATCGCTCATGAAATGGAAAAAGTAGTGAAAAGTAGCAGAATAATGCCTGACGAAAAAAATTTATGTGCGAGCGAAAATGCCGAAAAAAAATTATTATTCGATTCCGTTCGTTATATAATTCAGGGAGCGAATAACAAATACGACCCGACTATATCGAAAGTGTTTATAGTAATGTTTAATGTCTATCCCGTAGGCTCTATAGTTATTTTAAATGATAAGAGAAAGGCTTTTGTTTTTGCATCGAATAAAAATTTTCAAATAAGACCCGTTATAAAAATAATGTCGGACGAAAACGGAAATTTTATTGAAAACGGAGAGGTTATAAATTTGGTTGAAAATAATCGATTGTTTATAAGCGCTATAGACAGAGACGATAAATTTTTGAAGGAGGTAAGCAAAAAGATATTAAATAAAGATTAAAAATAAAATGAAAAATAATAAAGAAATAGGCGATAAAGGAGAAGATATTGCCTTAAAATATCTCGAAAAACTCGGATTTAAATTGCTCGAAAGAAATTATAGAGGAAAGAATCGAGGCGAGATAGATTTAATAATGACAAAAGGAGTTGTTATTGTGTTTGTAGAAGTGAAATATCGAAGACAGGGAAGTTTTGGATATGCGGCGGAATCTATATCGAAAAGCAAAAAAAAGAAATTATACGAAACCGCCGAAGAATACTTAATTAAAAAAGGATTAGGTTTAAATCAAAAATGTTCCTTTGGGGCTGTTTTAATAGACGATACCCTTAATAGAAGAGAAATATCTTTTATAGAAGATATATTTATTTAGGGGTTATGTATGAAAACGGCTGTAATAATTAATTATAAAAAAATAGATTTATATAAGAAAAAATTAAAAGATAAAAAATATATAGATAAAGCTATAGAAAGATTGGCGGAGCATTTAATAAGCGCCGTAATCGAATAGAAGCGTTATTAAAAGAGTATTTATAAAATGAATGTAATAGAAAGAGGAAAATTTACTCTGATTCTTGAAAGCGAGAATCTCAAAAATTTATCCGAAAAATTGGATTCAAATTTTGAGAAAGCGGTTTATGCATTATTTAAAATTAACGGTAGAGTTATAACATCGGGCGTGGGAAAGAGCGGGCATATCGCAAGAAAAGCGGCTTCTACTTTTGCGTCTACGGGAACTCCGAGTTTTTTTGTCGACCCAAACGAATGTTTGCATGGCGATTTTGGAATGATAACAAAAAACGATTATCTTATATTATATTCAAAGGGCGGAGAATCTAGAGAGATAATAGAATTAGTTAATTGGTTATGCAGGCAAAATATTCCTTACATTGCCATTACCAACGAAAAAAATTCCACTTTGTCAAAAAATGCAAAAATAACTCTATTAACTTATGTGAAAGAAGAAGCCTGTCCTCTTAAATTAGCGCCTACGGTAAGCACAACCGCATCTTTAGGAATATCGGACGCTTTAGCTACGGCATTGATGGAGGTAAGAGGATTTAAATCCGAAGACTTTGCAATATTCCATCCCGGCGGAAGTTTGGGAAGACAACTTGCAAAAGTAAAATCTATAATGCATAAAGACAATCTTCCTATAATAGATTTATCGACAACTTTATACGATGCGTTATTTAAAATAATAGAATGCAAATTGGGAATAGCCATAATAACGGACGATAACGGTATTCTAAACGGAATAATAGTGGACGGAGATTTGAAGAGACTTTTAATAAAAAATAAATCCGCAAAAAATATTTTATCAAAAAGCGTAAAAGACATAATGAATAAAAATCCTAAAGTTATATACGAAGATACTTTAATCGGCGAGGCTTTGCATATAATGGAAGGAAAGATAACGAATCTTGTCGTGGTAAAAGATTCTGATAAAGGAAAAATCCCAATCGGAATAGTTCATATTCATGATATTTTAAAAATAAAAGCTTTTTAAATAAAAATATTAATAAAAATCTTAGAATAAAAATTTTGAATAAAAATAA
>CAZRYV010000055.1:0-6311 GCA_964604385.1 uncultured Brachyspira sp. | reverse complement strand
AATAAAAATAACGGATTGCCGAATAAACGACAATCCGAATTTAAAAAATTTAATCACCTTTAAAGGAGGTAAACCAATTTACAAGAAGAATACTCCCGTTCCTATGACTATTCCGCTTACAATGAGAACTATTAAAGTATAACCCATAATATCCCTTGCTCCAAGTTTGGCTAATCCCAATGCAGGCAAAGCCCAAAACGGTTGAATCATATTCGTCCAACTATCTCCATAAGCTATACACATCGCTATTTTGGCAGGGTCCGAACCTATTTCTAATCCCGCAGGCATCATGATAGGTCCTTGAACAACCCATTGTCCGCCGCCGGAAGGAACGAATAAATTTACTATTCCCGCGCTTAAGAATGTAAATAGAGGGAAAGTTTTAACGGTAGATATAGAAACGAAGAAATTACTTATTACGCTTGCAAACGATACTCCATCCGCATTAGCTCCCGTCATTACTCCCATAATTCCCGCGTATAAAGGGAATTGCAAAATTATACCGCTTGCTCCTTTTGCCGCTTCAACGAATGCATCTAATAAACTTCTTGGCGTTCTATGGAATAATACTCCAAGCATCAAGAAAATAGTATTAACAATATTCAAATTCAAATCGAAACTTTTTGAAGATGCGAAATAATATACTATATATACGAATCCCAAGAAAGCGAGAACATAGTTAATAGCGCAACCGTTTTCCAATTTTTCTGCAGGAGTCATATTCCTAAACTCTTCTTTGGATATTCTTTTAGTTTCGGTATCGTCTTTAATAAGGCTCGGGTCGATAACGAATACATCTTCCTGATTTTTAGGATGCATCAAAACATTTATAATCGGAAGCAAAATCCACATAGCCACAACTATAAATATATTGTAAGGCGAGAATAAAGTTTGACTTACAGGAACGGCTTGAGTTAATGAACCTCCCGTTGCAGATAAATCTCCGCTCGCTATAACCAATGGAACCGAACCTGAAAAACCCGCATGCCATAAAACGAAGCCCGAATATGCCGAAGCTATTAAAAGTCTATAGTCTATTCCTTTTACTTTTTTGGCAATTTCTTTAGCGTATATTGCGCCTATAATCAAACCGAATCCCCAGTTTAATATACATGCGGTATATGAAATTATACTTACCAAAGCTATTCCTTGAGCGGGAGTTTTAGGAATATTTGACAAATGGTCTAAAAGTTTTTTGAAAGGAGGAGACAGAGCCAGAACATGCCCCGTTACCAATACCAAAACCATTTGCATACTAAATGCCAAAATTCCCCAAATTCCTTTACCCCAATGTCCTACAACCGATATAAAACTTTGTTTAGTAGTTAATAAACATCCTAAAAATACTATAATTGTAAGCACTACGGCAAAAATATAAGCGTCAGGTAAGAATTTTTGCATTACCATTGTAGCACCATGAGCCATACTTTCAATTATGCCTCTTTTCTTTTTGTCTCCATTCATTTTTCTCTCCGTTATTTGTATTTTTTTATTTTATTATATGAATTAAATTTGTTTTTAGTCATTACGGGAAGCTAAAATGGGCGTATCGCCAAGCTGCCCGTAACGATTTTAATTTTATAAAGTGTCGACATCCACTTGTTTAGGATTATTGATTATCAAATCCGCATCCGTGTTTGCCTTTATATCTTCTATGCTAGAAGTTGAAAATACTTCGGTAAGTTCCAAACCCTTATCCGTTACTTTCATAACTCCCTTTTCCGTTACTATCATATTAACTTGATTTTTGGCGGTAAGAGGAAGATTGCATTTTTTAAGTATTTTTTTATCGCCTTTAGCGGTATGTTCCATAGCGACTATAACGAGTTTGGCTCCGACAACCAAATCCATAGCGCCTCCCATACCCGGAACCAATTTTCCCGGAATCATCCAATTTGCCAAATTGCCTTCTTGGTCGACTTGTAAAGCTCCCAAAACCGTAGCGTCTACATGTCCGCCTCTTATTATTGTAAAAGAAGTGAAACTGTCGAAGAAAGCTCCGCCCGGCAATATAGTTACAAAAGCTCCTCCGGCGTTCGTAAGATTGGCGCTTTCTTTTCCTTTTTCAGGAGCGGGTCCCATTCCTACCATACCGTTCTCGGATTGTAATAAAACTTCGACTCCTGCGGGTAGATAGTTTGCAACTTGCGTAGGAATTCCTATACCCAAATTAACCAAGTCGCCGTCTTTGAGCTCTTTAGCCACTCTCTTGGCTATAATCTCTATTGTTTTTTCTTTTGATAATTCTGCCATGATTATACTCCTTTAACTCTTTTTAAGCCCTTTTTCTAAATAGTCCTTTTCTCCTTGAACTATATAGTCTACGAAAATCGAAGGAACGGTTATACAATCTGGGTCCAAACATCCTTCCACTATTTCTTTTACTTCGGCTATAACGGTTTTACAAGCCATAGGCATTATCATATTCCAGTTTCTCGTAACGCCATGATGGAATAAATTTCCGTATTTATCTCCTTTGTCGGCGTAAACTAGAGCGACATCTCCGTATAAAGGTTCTTCAAGTATATAATTTTTTCCTTTAACTTCGATTATTTTTTTGCCCTCTTCCACAAGAGTTCCTATTCCCGTAGGAGTCAATATTCCTCCCAATCCAGCGCCGGCGGCTCTAATTCTTTCGGCTAAAGTTCCTTGAGGCACCAATTCGACTTCTATTTCTTTGTTATTGTTTTGTTTTTGAGTTTCGGAGTTAGTTCCGATATGAGAAACTATAACTTTTGAAACTTGTCGGTTGGTCATAAGTCTTCCGTATGATTTGTCGGCAAAAGCTGTGTCATTTCCCACGAGAGTTAGATTCTTTACCTTATTTTGGTCGGCAAGCAAATCTGTAATTCCCCATGCGGAACCCCAAGCTAAAAAACCTCCAAACATTACTACGGAGCCGTCTTTAATTAAATCGCAGGCTTCTTGTTTTGAAATTATTTTTACCATAGTCCCATCCTTTTTAGAAAGTTGTTTATATGTTATTTATATTTAGTATAATAAAAAATAATTCCGTTGTCAAGTAGTTATGTTAATTTTTTAATAATTTATATAAATACCTCTTGACTTTTTTAATTATTATAATATAGTTAACATATTACAAACTGTAAAAATATACAAAATTAAAAATATTAAACTCCTAATTTAAATTAAGAGGCGATTTAATATTTTATTTATTTGTATAATTTACGGTTTTAATTTACAATAAAATATGTAGGAGGATTAATCTCGCTATGAATTCTAAACTCAAAACAATTTTTATTACGGTATCGATTTTAGCTTTCGTTTCTTGCGGATTGCCTAAAAAAGAATATCAAAGAGTAACAGCTTTAAGAGACACGGTTAATAAATACACGGAACTTAAAACCTTTGCTCAAAGCGATTTCGATATAGCCGAACAGGGTTATGCCGAAGCGGACATTATAATGAAAGAAGAAAATAAAGACGAGGCTAAAAGGGCAAAACAATTATTATTGGAAGCGGAAACCAATTATAATTTGGTAATGGACAAAGGATTGCAGCCTTATTCGGAAATTATAAAAAAGCAAATGGACGAATCTTTTACGAACGCTCAAGAAATAAAAGCAAATATTATGTATAGCGAAGAATATAGCAAAGCCGAAACTATGTATCGGGAAGCCGATTCTCTTTACAATGCGGAAAATGAAAATAAAGATTATAAGGTTTTAGTAGAAAAATTGTATAATACCAAAGAAGCCTATTTATCTTTATACAATAAAGTTAAAGAAGATTTTGATAAAATCTACGAGTCTTTAGCCAAAGTAAAAGAAAGATTGTCAAATTTGGAAAGTATGGTTAAAGAAATAGAGACTTTAGAAAAAGGACAATAAATTATTTAACGAAACTTTTTATTTTAATTAACTTTATTAAGGAGAAACCAAAATGAATGTAAAAAAATTAATATCTTTTATAGCTTTAATATCTTTCAGTTGGTCTGTTTTATTCGCTCAGACTTATGAAGATTCTGCAAGAATAACGGAAGAAGCAGAAACTTTGCAAAATGACGGAGAATATCAAAAATCCTATGATAAATCTCAAGAAGCCGCCGACTCTATAGATAAAACTACTACGGATTTATTTTATAGATTAATGAATTTAAGAATCAATAAGGCAAAAAACGATGCGGAAAAATCGATAAACGAAATTAATCAATTAGGCGCTTCGAAAGACAATCAATTTAAGGCAAGATACGAAGAAGCGGTTAGATATTTCAACGAAGGCAATAATTCTATAGGTTCTTTGCCCGCTCCAACCGACACGGCGGAAAACGAAGAAGAATTTATAATCGCTTCGAACGATTTTAATACCGTTTATTTGTCTTACAGTAATGCCCTCGCTTCAGCAAATAGCGTAAAAGAAGGTTATTTGATGAGAGAGAGAGCTACCGCCACAAAAACTATAGCCGATGCGAAAGCGAAATATAACGCCGCATTGAACGCTAAAACTTTAACCGCAGGAGATGCGAATGGAAAATCAATAGCAAGCTCTTTAAGTAAGGCGGACGAAGCTTTAAAAAATGACAATTTCGCAAGCGTTCAGCAAAATGTAGCGGCTGCATTATCCGCATTAAGTAGAGCGGAATCAGCGGCGAAGGCAAAAGCGGAAGCGGAGGCTAAAGCAAGAGCGGCCGCAGCTGCAAAAGCCAAAGCGGAGGCGGAAGCTAAAGCAAAGGCAGCGGCGAAGGCAAAAGCGGATGCTGTGGCTAAAGCAAAAAGCGATATAGCAAACGCTCAAAAGAAATATAACGCTTTAATCGGCGATAAAACCATAGTAAAAGGAGATAATAACGATAAAAGCGTTTCTGCTCTTTTAAATGAAGCTAATAGAGTTGTGCAAAACGACCCTAAAACGGCAAGCGAAAGAGCGTTGACCGCGTCAAAGAATATGGATAAAATAGTTTCCGACAGAGCCGCCTCTATTGAAAGAGAGGAAGATTTAAGAAATTTGGAAGAGTTGAAAACGAGACATGAAAAACTCCTTAACGAAGGATATTTAATTAAAGACAGCGAAGACGATAAAAATCTTTCAAAACTTATATCCGAAGCGGAAGACGCTTTGAATAAAAATAATAACGCTTTGGCTAGAGAAAAGATGCAACAAGCGAATCAATCTCTTAACGCCATACAGGAAAGAGGACCTCAAAGAGTCGGAGACGGAGATGTGGTTATCGGAGAGACTGGAAACAACGAAACGGGACAAATAATAGACGGAGCGGAAAATAATCAAAATCAGAATATACAAAGACAGCCCGTTAATACCGAAGGAAAAATAACCGTTCTGCCTCAATATTATATAGTGGTTAGAAGAGTTCCTTTAACGGACGCATTATGGAGAATAGCGGGTTATAGCTACATATATAATAATCCTATTCAGTGGTATAGAATATATGAAGCGAATAGAAATATATTGAGGGACCCAGATAATCCGGACTTAATACTTCCCGGACAGAGATTGACTATACCGAGTCTTAACGGAGAGCAAAGAAGCGGACAATACGACCCTCAATCCAATTATATAACTTACGAAGAGGCTATGCAATTAATGAGCGAACAAACTTCTACTAACGAATAGCTTTTAATCTAAATACTTTTTTCACATACAAAGTAGTCATGCATTTAATTATGCATGGCTATTTTTTTATAGAACATATTTATAAAATAATTTAAATCTAATTTAAATATAATTAAATATAATTAAATATAATTGACTTTTTTATAAATAAATTTATTATATACAAATATTTAATTTATTTAAGGTTTATCAATAGTAATGGACAGAACGGTTAAAAACATCATTAAAGTATGCATGAATGAAGAAGAACTTACAGAGGCTTTATATTCCAACGAGGACATGATATATATAGAAGCCTCTCTCGGAAAGAAAATTGCAAATATAAAAAATACGGGAAAGATAGCTTGGGGAATTCTTATCGGCGGAATTATAGTGACGGTTACGGCGATAGTATCTTCAAAAAAATTAAGCAAGGGAAAAACATTTTTAGTCTCTTCTATAGCGGCTATTCCTTCTGCAAGCGTAGCAATATTATATATAGGATTTCCTTCAACTTTATCGTTAATTCAAATAATGACTCATGCTTATAAAAAATACGGCGGAATAAATGCTGCAAAAGATATAGTATTAAAATTGAGAAACGATTATTATATAGCGGAAAAAGACAGAGAAAAATTTATTCTTAAAAAAGTCGTAGGCGAGGAAGTAAAAGAAGTAAAAATATCCGAAATAAAGAAATAAAAATTTTGCAGTCAAGAGTTTATAATATTTTGAAATAA
>CAZRYV010000054.1:0-12364 GCA_964604385.1 uncultured Brachyspira sp. | reverse complement strand
CAATAGGAATAGGAGACGCGGGAGGCAGCAGCGCTTGGGTTACATACGATGACCCCGATTATGGCAGAAGAAGAGTAAGGGCGGATTTTACATTGAATGAAAAGGCTTTAATCAATATCGCATCAACGACTGGCGGAAAATATTTTAATGCTAAAACGGGAGCGGCGCTTGAAAATGTATATAACACTATAGACAGAATAGAAAAGAAACCTATATTGAATGACGATTTGATTCAGTATAAAGAATTATATAAACCGTTTGTAATAATCGCATTAATATGTTTATGTTTAAGCGTAATACTTTCAAGCACGAGATTTTTAATAATACCTTAATTTGAGTTTTAATTTTATATAGAATTTAATTTTTATATAAAATAATAATAATGAGGAAATAAACGAATGAAAATATTGGCTATAGATACTTCCTGCGACGATACTTCCGTTGCAATAGTGGAAAACGGAAATAAAGTTTTATCGTCTGTTTTAAGTTCTTCGATAGACGCTCATAAAGAATTTCAGGGAGTCGTTCCCGAAATAGCGGCAAGAAAACATATAGAATCGATAATATATGTTGTCGATAAAGCTTTAAGAGACGCTAATCTAAAATTAAAAGATATAGAATTATTCGCAGTAACAAATAGACCGGGACTTTTAGGTTCTCTTTTAGTGGGAGTAGGAGCAGCTAAAGGATTGGCGTTTGCAATGCAGAAACCTTTGATAGCATTAGACCATATAGCCGCTCATATTTATTCGCCTCATCTTACAAACGAGATAGAATTTCCATACATAGCTTTGGTGGTGTCAGGCGGACATACGATAATAACGGAAGTTTATTCGCATGGAGAATATAAAGTAGTTGGGACGACTTTGGACGATGCGGTAGGCGAAGCTTATGATAAAGTTTCAAAATTTTTAAATATGGGATATCCCGGAGGACCTATAATAGATAAACTCGCTCAAAAAGGAGATAAAAACGCCATTAAATATCCTTTAATACTTCTAAACGGACTTGACGAATTTAACTTTTCTTACAGCGGATTAAAAACGGCATGCGTTCATTCCACGAAAAAATATTTAAAAGAAGGTTATGAAGCCACAAATGAAAATATTGCAGCGGCTTTTCAAATAAGCGCTATAGAACCTTTATATATAAAAACTTTAAATTATGTTGAAAAAAGCGGAATAAAAAGAGTGACGATTTCGGGCGGAGTGGCATGCAACAGTTATTTGAGAGAGAGATTCGGAGACTCAAAAGATTTCGAATGTTATCTGCCTCAATTAAAATACACTACCGATAATGCGGCTATGGTCGGCGGACTTGCATATTACATGAAAGAAAAACAGGAATATGCCGATTATAATTTGGATTGTTTTTCGAGAGTTTTAAATAAAAAATATAATAAGTCAAAATCGTCATCCGACAAAAATTTTAATAAAAATAAAGAATAAAAAATTACTATTATAAATTTTGATTCATTATATCCGAGATAAGAGAAAAATATTTATTCGTAATGCTCTTTACATTTTCTACGGCATTTTCTTGAACATATCCGTTATATTTTTTTATCATCTCGATATCGTTATTGGAATCACCCGCAACAAATATTTTTTCTATATTTTTATCTTTCAATTTATTTTCCAAAAAAGCTATTCCGTTTGCTTTATTAACTTTCTTCCCAACTATATCCACAGTTCTTATATTTCCGTAAGCTACGACTTCTTTAAAATTATCGTTAATAAATTCTGCAACTGTTTTTGTTTTTTCGATATCGTTAGTAGTTTTATTTATTTGAACTATATTTTTTACCGAATGTATTTCGTCTATATCAATTATTTTGAATTTATTAAAATACTCGGAATTTAAAATATCGTTTTTTTCTTTTGAACGAACCGATATAATATTCTCTTCGTTTGCAATTTCTACAGTCGCTCCAAATTTATCGCCAAATTTATAGAATAAAGATTCTATTACTTTATACGCTTCGTTTTCGTCAATGGTTTCTTTATATATAATTTTTCTTTCATTATCGAAAATCAAAGCTCCGTTATTTGCTATAAGATAATCGAAACCTATATTATATTTTTCTATCTGCTCGAATATTGAAAATTTATTTCTTCCCGTAGCTATAACGAAAATATTTTTATTTTCTCTCCATCTTTTTATCGCCTCCAAAACTTTTTCGTCTATATGTTCGTTAATATAGAGAGTCATATCGTAATCGCTTACAAATAATTTCATTAAAATTAATCCTCTTTTATCGTATCTTTTTTATAATATGATTTATTCGCCTATAATTTTTATTAAAACTCTTTTAGTTCTTTTGCCGTCATATTCTCCGTAAAAAATTTGCTCCCAAGTTCCAAAATCCAATTTTCCGTTTGTAATTGCGACAACAACTTCGCGTCCCATTAATTGTCTTTTCATGTGAGCGTCCGCATTATCCTCGTAGCCGTTATGTTTATATTGACTATGCGGTTTTTCGGGGGCTAATTTTTCAAGCCAAACTTCAAAATCGTTATGAAGTCCGCTTTCATCGTCATTAATAAATACGCTCGCCGTTATATTCATAGCATTGCATAAAACCAAACCCTCTTTAATACCGCTTTCTTCCAAACATTTTTGAACTTCCGAAGTTATATTCATATAGCCTCTTCTTTTAGGATAATTAATATCCAATACTTTTCTGTAAGATTTCATTTTTTTCTCCGATTTAATAATTTCTAAATTATATAAAACAAATAAAAATTGTCAAAAAGTTTAATGTGGAATAAAGAATTGGATTTTATTTGGATTGACTCAAATATAAATATCCTCTCAATAAAGGATTTTTTATTTCAAACTTTGATAACAAATAGCGGCAACTAGCAAAAAATAATTTAAACTTGACAAATTAAATATTATGAATATTCTTAAATAAAAATAAAGGATTTAACATGAATAATAACGATATAAAAAATATAAAACCACAAGAAGTTTTTAAATGGTTCGAAGAGATAGGCAAAATTCCGAGAGAATCTGGAAACGAAAAAGAGATAAGCGATTTTTTGGTTAAATTTGCAGAAGAAAGAAATTTTGAAGTTTATAGAGATTTTGCAAATAATGTAATAATAAAAAAATGCGGAACTTTAGGATACGAAAACAAAAACGCCGTGATAATTCAGGGACATACTGATATGGTTTGCGAAAAAACCGCAGACTCGAAACATGATTTTAAACATGACGAAATAGAGCTTATAGTCGAAGGCGATATTTTAAGAGCAAATAATACTACTTTGGGCGCAGATGATGGAATCGCCATAGCTATGGGACTTGCGATTTTGGATTCTAAAGATATTCCTCATCCTCCGATAGAATTTTTGGCTACCACTTCGGAAGAGACAGGTATGGACGGAGCTTTGGCTGTTAGGGGCGAGAATCTAAAAGGAAAAACTTTAATCAATATCGACAGCGAAGAAGAGGGAATATTTTTGGTAAGTTGCGCAGGAGGATTAAACGCAGTTGCAGAATTTGAAATTGAAAAGGAAAATTTAAAAGACGGTTTTGACGAATATCTAAAAATAGAGATAACGGGACTTAAAGGCGGACATTCGGGAATAGAGATTCATAAACAGAGAGCGAATGCGATTAAAATTTTGGGAAGATTATTATATTGCGTAAAAAAAGATATAAATTTAGTTTTTATCGAAGGAGGTTCAAAACATAACGCTATAGCGAAAGATTCAAAAGCCATAATTATAATCAAAGATGCGGATAAAACAAAATACGATAGAATAAAAAATATTTTGGAATTATCGGCGCAAAAAATAAAAAACGAATATAAAACAGAAGATTCGCAGATGCAGATAAATATAGAAAAATTAAAAATTGAAAAATTGGATAAATCGGATAAAGTAAAAGAATCGATAGGGCAATGTATAAAAAAAGAAATAAGCGACAGTATAATCGATTTTATGAATCTTGCTCCCGATGGCGTTTTGTATATGAGCCGAGATATAAAAGGTTTGGTTCAGACGAGCGCAAATAACGGAGTGTTGAAAGAAGAAAACGGAAAATTAATTTTTACTATTTCAATAAGAAGTTCGGTTGAAAGTTCTTTGGAGGAAGCGGCTTCTGTGGTGGAAATTGCGGCGAAAAGAACTAATGCAAAATTCAAAAGAGAGAGCGAATATCCCGCTTGGGAATACGATAAAAATTCAAAAATCAAAGATATCGCTTTGCAAGTTTATAAAAAAATAACGGGAAAAGACGCTAAAGTCGAGGCGATTCATGCGGGTTTGGAATGCGGAATATTAAAAAAAGTTCTGCCCGAAGTCGATATGATAAGTTTTGGTCCCGATATAAATGCCGTTCACACTCCCGAAGAATATTTAAGCATTTCTTCGGTAGAGAGAGTTTGGAAATTCTTGAAGGAACTTATTATAAATTTATAAATTTTATAGTCTAAATTTTCAGTTTAAATGCTTGCTATTTTTTATTATATATGTTAGAATATACTAACAATTAAGTTCTGAAATTAAGAATCGAAAGGGAATTTTAAGACTTGCTTTTTTTATTAAATATGTTAGAGTATACTAACATTAAAAATTAAACTTAAAACTTAATTGATATGTTATAAAACAAAGGCGGATATTATGAAAATTTGTTTAATATTTCTATTAATAATTTTTAATAATTTATATTCTTATAATGCGAAGGATATAAACGATTTTTACAATTTATATTATTCTTCAAAAAATTACGATTTGAAAACTATAAAAAAAGACGATTTAACTTATCAAAATATTATTTCTTTGGCGGAAGCTAAAAATTTAACGGACGATAAAGAAAAATATAATTATTTGAAAAAACAGATAGAAAAAAATGGGAATTATTTAAAATCGGAAAATTCCGACAATATCGACTATTTGATTAGCGTATCGGAATTAATGTCTTATATTGTATATTACTGCGGTTTGCCCGAAAAAATTTCTTTTGGAGGCAAAACCAAAGATATATATAAAAAAGTTTTGGAAAAAGATTCGAATAACTTTTTCGCTCTTTTGGGAACGGCTGTGGGATATATGCATGCGCCCGCAATCGCCGGAGGAAGCGACAAGAAAGCGTTTGAATATTTTAATAAGGCTTTAAATAATTCAAATCAAAAATATCAAAAATATTTATCTTATGTTTGGCTCTCTCAATACTATTTTAAAACGAAAGACAATGAAAATTATAAAAAGTATATCGATATGAGTATTGAAGTTTATCCGAACGGAGATTTATTAAAGGAGGCGATAAACAGAAACGAAACGAGAAAAAAACCTTTATAGTTAAATTATTTTTTTTATTATTTTTAAAAATTATTTCTAAAAATTATTTTAAAACAATAAATTATAAAATAATAATTAAAAATAAATAATAATTAATATAAAGTAAAAATTTTAAAAAGTTTAAATTAATAAATGAATAAATAAATGAATGATTATATTTTGGAACAAAGTTGTTAATAAATTAAATAAATAAAAATTAAAATAAGGATAAAAATAAAAAATGAAACATATATATTTAATATTAACGACTCTATTAATTAGCGCATCCGCATTCGGATATACAATTTTGGAAGATTTTAACGATTTTTTAATAGATGAAAATCAGCTCACGATTCGACTCGACAGAGCAGGAGTATTAGCGGGAAGCGAAAATGTCAGATTTATGATTGGAGTGGAAGGAGAGACGGCAGGAGTTCTGTTGGATAATTTGGATAAGGGAGTTAAAGGCGGATTAAATACTTTCAAACCAAGAGCGACTGTGGGAATCGGTTATAAAAATGAAAGTTTCGGAATAGGATTGGGTTATCAGTTTATGTATGTTACGGGAACTTGGCAAGCTCATACTCCGATAATTACCGCTACTGCGTTATCGGAAAAATTTAGAATAAATATTCCCGTTACTATAGGAATCGGAAGCGGAGAGGTAAATAAAGACGATTTTGCTCTTTCTACCGATATCAGAATAGAATATTACACAGATAACGATATTTTTAGCAGATTGAGAATAAATTTAAAATACGGAACATATAAAATGAAAGCAAACGAAAGCAGAGCGGTTGATGCTCCGACTTTAACATCTCCTATGCAAGGAACTATGGGAGAAAATGGAAAATTCGGATTTGTCAAAGACGCTTACGCTCATTCTATTGGAATTGATATCAGAGGTTATTTTATAGCTTCCACCGACCCTATCCTAATAGAACCTCAAATAAGATTATTGTATCAAGGTTCTTTAAAGGATTTTAAGGGAACTTCATATTCTGCAACCCCGCCACGCGGAGAAACTCGCAAGGGAGCGGTTGAATTTGGGCATTATTTAATTGACGCAACTTCGCCGATGGGCGCTTTTGAAATGGATACAGGAAATTCTTCGGGAACACCTCCTATGCCTAATTGGTATGATATGTCAACTCACAGGGTAATATCAACCGTAGAGGGAGCGTCTATAAAAATTGGAGGAGAAGAATATTATATAACAAAACCACAATATGTAGGAATTTCATTTCCCGTAGGTTTCACGGCGGAAAGCGATTTGGTTTCAATCTATTTGGAACCTGCTCTTTCAGTATCGTTGGTTACAGGCGGAGTTAATCAATACGCTACGAGCGCAAAACCTGTTAGAATACCTCCTTTGTTCTATTCGTTAGGATATTTATTTTACGGAGAATTATCAATAACTCCTAAACCTAATTTAGAATGGTATTTCGAGGCTCAAATCGGAAGCGCTACCACGATAAGCAGTTTGGGAGATTCCTCTCAAGGCTCGCTCGTATTTAACGGAAGCACGGGATTGACTTGGAAATTTTAATTGGGATTTTGATTGAGATTTTAATTTTGAAATTTGAAACTTTAATTTGAATTTTGGTAAATCTTTGACTTGGGAATATTGGATGCGTTTTTAGCGCATCCAATATAATTTTGATTTTTAGCCCGCAGTTAAAGACATTTGATATAAAAAATTTATTAAAAAATTTTTATAAAGAATAAAAACAAAAATGAAAAATAAAAAATATTATAGAGAAAGGTTATAATTTTAATGAACGGTGAAAAGGTTCAAAAAATTTTAAATAGTAAAACTAATAATACAGAAAATATAATAGTAGAAAATAAAATAAATGATAAAAGAGAAGAAGAAAAAAAATTAGTTTTTCTTATGATAAAAATTTTTTGCAAATCCAAACATAAAAAAGATAAGAAAGTTAATAAGTCCGAATTATGCAAAGAATGTATGGAACTATTCGATTATGCCGCAGGGCAAATATGCGGATGCAGATTTATGGAAACTAAAACTTTTTGCAGCGTCTGTCCTTCGCATTGCTACAAAAAAGATATGCGTAAAAGAATAAGAGAAGTTATGATTTTTTCGGGCAGAAGAATGCTTTTTTATCGTCCGATACTCGCCTTAAAACATCTATTTATAACCTTAAAATATAATTTTAAAAACCAAAAACAAATTAAAAAACAAATAAAAAATAAAAGGGGTAATTAAAATTGAGAGCGATTTTAATAATTTTAGGATTTATTTCTATGGGAATTGGCATCGTTGGAATAGCCGTGCCGATTTTACCGACTACTCCGTTTCTACTTTTGGCTTCGTTCTTTTTTGCAAAAGGTTCAAAGAGATTTCACGATTGGTTTATATCGACAAAAATTTACAAAAAATATTTGGAGAGTTTCGTTCAGTCGAGAGCTATGACTTTGAAAAATAAATTAAGCATACTTATTCCCGTAAGTTGCATGCTTATAATTACTTTTATATTAGTAGGCAATTTACATGCGAGAATAGTTTTGTGCATATTGTTTGTAGGAAAGTATTTATATTTTTTCACTCAAATACGGACTATAACCGAAGAAGAGGAAAAAGAACTTAAAAAGAATAGAGAAACGGTAGAAGAAAACGACTACATAGAATAATGAAATAAAATAAAAAAATAGATAAAATTAATAATAAATAAAATAAATAATAATAAAAAATAATTAGTAAATGATAATAAAGGATAAAATAAATGAAAATACAAAAATTTTTTATAATAAATTTAATTTTTTTAAGCGTTTTTGCAAACGCTTACTCTGAAGAAACCAACGATACAAAAAAAGGTTTAACCTCTCCGTTAGACAACAGATTTTTTTCGATAGGTTTATTCAGCAGCGCCGATTCGTTAAAAACGAGCGTTAATTTGGAGTTTGGTTTTAAATTATTTAAGGTTAATAATTTTGAAATGAAAAGCTATACTTCCATTGTCGGTTCTAAAATATACGATGACAATCCGCAAATGTATGAATTGGGTTTTATGGAAAAATTTACTTTCGGAGGAGCGGACGAATACAAGGATAAAATCAGCGTTTCAAGATACGGATTCGCTTTCGTAAGTTTTGGTTTTCTCTCTTTTGACGCGGACAGAAGCGGAAAATTTTTATTTGCAAAACCGTTCTATTGGGAAGTTGGAGGAGGAGCAGGATTCAACATCAATATAAGTCGTCATGTAGCCATAATCTTGGAATTCGGCGGCGGTCTGCACATGGTAGTTCATGGCAAAGAATTAGGTTATCCTTCTAAAGTTAATAAAGCGGGATTCGGCAGAATGAGTTTGGGTGGAAGATATTATATCAACTGATTTATCAACTGTTTCTATCGTTTTTCATTTGATAGATTTTGTCGGCTATATTTAAAGTCGATTCTCTATGCGACACTAAAACTACCGTTCTGTTTTCGCTGTTGTCTTTAATCGACTTTAATATAACCGCTTCGTTCAAGCTATCCAAATTGCTTGTCGGTTCGTCAAAAATCATAAACGGCGCTTTATGTAAAAAACTTCTCGCTACGCTTATTCTCTGTCTCTCGCCTCCCGATAAAGTCTCTCCAAGTTCTCCGACTTGAGTATCGTAATTTTCAGGCAAAGTCATTATAAAGTCATGCAAAGACGCTTTCTTGCAGGCTTCTATAACTTCTTCTCGCGTTGCGTTATAATCTGCAATTTTTATATTATTTTCTATGGTGTCTTTAAAAATCGAAGTCTCCTGCGTAACATAGCTTTCCATATTCCGTAAAGAGCTTGTTTTTATTTCTTTTATATCCGCATTCGATATTTTTAAACTTCCTTTTTTTATATCCCAAAAACGCATAAACAATTTTAACAGAGTCGATTTTCCGCTTCCGCTTTTCCCTTTTATGCCGATTATTTTATTCGTTTCTATATTTAAATTATAATCCTTTAATATTTCTTCTTCTCCGTAATCAAAATAAATATTTTTGCATTCCAATCCTTCGAATTTTAAATTTTTTCCGTTATAAATTTCTTCCGTTATTGGTTTTTCGTTTAGAAGATTTAAAACTCTCTCGCCGCTCGCCAATGTTAAAAATAAATTATTCGCCAAATTGCTTAACGCTATAACGGGACCGAAAGAGCTTGCCATCGCTATCGTAGGAATTATGATATTTGCAAAATTATTTTCTTTTTCGATTATATAGCTTATTATTAAAACGGCTAAAGTAAATATTAAAACGGCGGAGTTTGTCAAAGCGCTTATAATTCCCTCGTAATTTTTTAATTTTTTATTTATATTCGATAAATTATTTGTTCTGTTTTCTATTTCTTTGTTTCTTTTCTCTTTGCAGCCAAATTGCAGAATTTCTTTTATTCCCCATAAACCGTCCAAAAAATAACCGTTTAATTTTCCGAAATTATCTCTATATTCCATTCCGTATTCTCTGCCATATTTTGAAGAAAAATAAGGTATAAAAAATCCTACTGTCAAATATCCTAAAAATGCGACAAATCCTAAAATCGTATTAAAACTTCCGATAAAAATAATCATTATAAATGAAGTTAAAATTCCTATCGCTATTGGTGAAATCGTATGAGCGTAAAAAACTTCGAGCAATTCTATATCGCTTGTTATCAAAGCTATTAAATTTCCTTTGTCTCGTCCTTCCAATTTTGCGGGAGAGAGTTTTCTTAAGGCTAAAAATATTTTGTCTCTTATTAACGCAAGCAATTTGAAAGCTATATAATGATTGCAAAGCTGTTCTACATAATGAAAAATTCCTCTTAAAAAGGCTATAACAATGATAACTGTAAATATAATGTTTAAATAAGAAAAAGAATTCGAATTCAAATAAGAATTTAAAAATTCAATTATCGCATAACCGCCTAATATCGTTATAAATATTGCGCATAAAAATCCTAATACTCCCGTTATAATCGCAATAATCATAATATGAATCAGCGGAGATATTAATCCTATAAGTTCCGCCATAATTTTTACGCCGCTTCTACGCATTTTCTATCTCTCCTTTCGTTATCATTTCCAAATTGATTTGCTCGTTATAAATTTTTGCATATTCTCCGTTTAATTTTATAAGTTCGTTATGCGAGCCTTCTTCTTTTATAATTCCCTCTTTTAGAAAATATATTCTGTCTGCAAATTTGCAGTTGTATAATCTGTGGGATATTAATATTACAGTTTTTGTTTTTGCAATTTCTTTTATAATATTCATGATACTTTCTTCGCTTTCGACATCGACATTGGAAGTCGCTTCGTCAAAAATATAAATGTCGCAGTTAAAAAGTATCGCCCTTGCTATCGCCAATCTTTGCCTTTGTCCTCCAGATAAATTTGATGCCTTTTCAGTTATTTTAGTTAGAAGTCCATTTTCGGATTTATCTTTTGATTTGTTTTTTGTCATATTTTGTGACTTATTTTTTGAATAAAGAAAATCGTATAATCCCACTCGTTTTAAAGCCTCGTTCATCTCCTCTTCTGTTATATTTTCTCCCGCCATTTTCAAATTCTCGTAAACATTGCCTTCGAATAAATATCCGTTATGGTCGACTACCGCTATTTTTTTCATTAAATCGTCTTTATCTATCGTGGAAAGTTCTATATCGCCGATTTTTATAGAACCACTGTAATTTTCGTTTCTTAAAGATATGAGTCCCGCCAAAGTGCTTTTTCCCGAACCCGATTGTCCCACTATAGAAATAAAACTTTTTTCCTTTATTGTCATATTTATGTTTTTTAGAATTGTTTTGCGTTTATCGTATCCGAAATTAAGATTCTCGATTATTATATTTTCGTTTTTGAAGTCGATTTTATTTATTCTTTTATTGTCTTCTTTTATATCGAGTATTTCAAACATTTTCTCGCTTGCCGAAATTCCATTCATAGCTATATGAAAGAAAGAGCCGAGAAGCCTCAAAGGAATAAAAAATTCCGCAGAGAGCATTATAATCGAAAAAGCTCCCGCCAAATTTATATTTCCGCCAACATATTCTTTAATAGAAATTATTATTCCAAGCGCCGCTCCTCCATAGGCTATTATATCCATTGCGGTTATCGAATTAAGCTGCATTTTAAGGACATTCATTGTGGCGATTCTAAAATCTTCAGCCTTTTTATTCATTTCTTTATTTTTTATTTCATCCGCTTGATATATTTTTAAAGTCGTAAGTCCCTGCAGATTCTCCAAAAACACATCTCCCAAATCGCTATAACTTCCCCAATATTTTTTTAGTATCTTTTTTGCTATTTTTACTATAACGATTATCGATATCGGAATTAAAGGAACGCATAAAATAAGTATTACAGACGCTTTTAAACTTATCGTAGAAAGAACGGCAAACAAAATAACGGGAGATATTACGCTGTAAAAAAATTGAGGAAGATATTTCCCAAAATAAATTTCGAGTTGGTCTACTCCTTCCATAGATATTTGAACTATTTCGCTAGTTGAAAATTTTTCTCTGTAAGAGATTCCGAGTTTTAAAAGTTTAGAATAAATTTTTTCTCTTAAGGTTTGTTTTACTTTTCCCGAAGCGTAATAGGACATTTTTGCAATAAAGATATTCGATATAAATCTTAATACTATAACTATCATAACTCCCGAAAAAACTTTTATTATTTCAGAGTTTAAAATATTTTTCTCCATATTTTTTTCAAGAGCTTTCTGTAGAAATTCGGAGATTAAAAATATCGCCGCTATATTGAGCGAAAGATTTATTAATTGAAAGAATACATGAAAAAATACGAATTTTTTGGCGTTTCCCATTAATTCTATCAGTCTTTTATTTATCATATTTGTTATTCCCACTATTAAAAAATTAAAAACAAAAAACAATATGTTTGAATTATATAACATTTTATAATTTTATTAAATAATTTCAATGAATTGTAATTAATAGACTTGACAAAAAATTAAAAATACCATAAAATTAACCCAATACTTAATAAAAAAACAACCGAAAGGAAAAATTTCGGAATTAACTAGTTTAACGGAAATAACTCAACTCAACTCAACTCAACTCAACTCAACTCAACTCAACTCAACTCAACTC
>CAZRYV010000053.1:1413-12424 GCA_964604385.1 uncultured Brachyspira sp. | reverse complement strand
ACTTCCTTAACAACAATGTGGCTTTAGCCCATTGTGTGCAAATTTCAGAAGGACGCAAGGGGCTGAAGCCGCCTTGTTATCTGTTTGGATTGCTTCGCTCTTTCAGTCGCTCGCAATGACGGTAAATATAAAATAAAACAGGAATATATCAAATAAACTATAAAATCTAGACGGTTATATTCGGCAACAGAGAAATTTTCCATCATAATGACAATATAATTAAACATTGAAACTATATTTTTACAAAATAATTAATATGTCAAAAATTTTTTTATATATTTCGCTTGCTCTTCGTTTTTTATCAAAAATGCGTCATGCCCGTAATTTGATTTTATCTCATAAAATTCGGTATCTATATTTGAATGCCTATAAGCCTCGACTATATCCAAAGATTGCGAACTCGGATAAAGCCAATCGGATACAAAAGATATTATAAGAGCATGTTTTAGAGAAATATTTTTTTTGGTTTTTAATTTTTTTATCTCCTCTCTCACATCAAAAAAATCCATAGCTTTGGTGAGATATAAAAAACTATTAGCGTCGAATCTTGAAGTAAATTTTTCTCCGTTATAATGCAAATAATTTTCAACTTCAAAAGACGGAGTAAAATATTTTAAAGATTTTTTTCTTTTTCTTCCAAATTTTTGTTTCATATATTCTTCGCTCATATAAGTTATATGTCCGAGCATTCTTGCCAAAGCGAGTCCTTTATCGGGAGAAGATATTCCATAATATTTTCCTCCATACCATTCGTTATCTTCTGTTATCGCCCGTCTCGCTATTTCGTTTAACGCTATCTGCATAGGAGAATGCGTCAGAGAACTTGCTATAATAATCGCTTTATCGAGCATGTTAGGATAAGTTGCCGTCCATTGAAGAGCCTGCATTCCTCCCATAGAGCCTCCGACAACGCAATATAATTTTTTTATTTCCAAATAATCTATAAGAATCTTCTGAACTTTTACTATATCTTTAATTGTGAAGGTCGGGAAATCCGTTCCGTAATAGGAATTGCTTTTGTTTTTTTTCGAAGAAGGTCCCGTAGTTCCGGCGCATCCTCCCAAAACATTGGAACATATAACGAAATATTTATTTATATCTATCGCTTTATTTTTTCCGACAAAATTGCTCCACCATAATAAAACATTGGAATCGCCCGTAAATGCATGACAAATTAAAATAGCGTTATCTTTATTTATATTCAATTTTCCGTTTACGGTATATGCTATTTTTAAATTATCTATAGTTTCTCCGTTTTCGAATTTGAAAATTTTATTCGTTTCAAAGTATTTAACTTCCGATATTTTTTGTTTTATACTCATCAATAATCTCCTATAATCAAATTTAATCAAATTTTAAAATAAAAAAGCCGTCAAAAAAATGACGGCAGAAACTACAAAATAAAATAAATTATATTATACAGCCGTCCTTAAATCGCATTTGCATCATAGAATCGCAATTATTTGAAACATGATTATAATTTAAGAAAGCCGTTTTATACAATTTATTTTCTCCTTAAAAAAATTAATTTAAATAATTATAATGTTTTTATCAGGTTTGTCAAGTATTTTTAGTCGTTAAAATTTATAGTTTATAATTAAATCTGTAATTTTTATATTGACAAAATATCTAATATAATGTAAATTAATTAACTATAATTAAATAAAATTAAATGATTAAAAAGAATAATGATTTTTGTTTTGATATTGTAAAAATTATAAAAATAATTTATAAATAATCGCTAAATAAAAAGGAGAGAAAATGAAACCGACTTATCAGCCAAGTAAGTTACGCCGAGCGAGGAAATTTGGTTTTTTTAAACGAATGGCAACAAAACATGGACGAGATATTTTAAAACGAAGAAGAAGAAAAGGCAGATATAGATTAACGGCTGCGGATGAATAATATTAAGTGAGTAATAATAAGCAATTATTGACGGATGATTTTGGAAATTTTGTTAATAATCGGGAGTCTTTTATAGTTTCATCGAAAATATACTGCAAGGAAAGACTTAAAAAGAGAGACGATATAATCATTTTTTTCGAAAATAGAACCGATTTGATAAAATCGATTAATTACTACTACATGATATTAGGATTAAAAAATAATCGTTCATATTCGAGATTTGCCGTAAGTATGAAAAGAAATAAAACTAACGCGGTAAATCGAAACAGAGAAAAGAGAGTCGTTAGAGAAATATATAGGACGGAAAAAAGCAAAATACCCATTGGATTCGATTATTTTATTATAGTAAAAAGAAAAAATAACCGTTCTTTTGAAGATTGCAAAAAGGATTTATTAGAATTGTTTAAGAGGTTTAAATAATGTTTAAAAAAGTTATTTTATTTTTAATTTTTTTATATCAAAAATCAATATCGCCTTATTTGAAACCTTCCTGTAGGTATATTCCGTCATGTTCAGAATATGCGAAGCAGTCGGTTATAAAATACGGAGCTTTAAAGGGAAGTTTTCTTGCAGTATTGAGAGTAATTAGATGTAATCCTTTGGCAAAAAAGATATACGACCCCGTTCCTTGATTTTTATTAGGAGCGGTTTTTATCGATTTTTAATTTGGTTTAATTAATTTAGGTTTAAAATTTATGATATTATAGGAGATTATATAAAGATTTATGAGCGATGGAAAGAGAATGGCTATAGCAATCGGGCTTTCGGCTGTAATATTATTTTTATATATGTTTTATCAATCAAGATTTATGAGACCTACGCCTCAAAATGTTGATAACGATACGAATATTGCATTAAATCAAAATAAAAATCAAACTAATGACAGCGAAGAAAATATAAATATCACTCTAAATACTTCGTCTATGCAAAAAATAAATTATAACGCCACAAACGATTTAAATAACGAAATTCAAATTTTAGAAAACGAATATGTTGTAGCAAAATTGAAAAACGGAGCTTTATATTCATACGAATTAAAAAATTATTATAAACAGGACGCTCCGAAAAACGCCACAAACGAAATAGTCGATATGGTAGGGCAAATTTACAACGATATTTATCCTTTTACTTTGACTTTTCAAAATCTTTCAAATTCGATAGCCGTATCGGAAAATTTAAACTATAATATAATCGAAAATGACGGAGAGACTATAAATTTTATTGCGGAAGCTGTTATTGAAAATGTTCCCGTTAGAATAAAGAAAAGTTTTGCTTTTGGAGAAGACCCTTATCAATTAAAGAACGGCGTTACAATAGAAAATATGGGCGATAGAAATTTGTCGATGTATTATTCGTATTTTTTGGGAACGGGAATAGGACCTTATAGAACGGATAGAAATTCTGTGAGAGAAGATTCAACAAGAGCGCAATATCTTATAAGAGGAAACGGAAAATCAAAAATTCTTCTTACGGGAGATATAGTAAAAGAAAATATATTATCGAGATTATTCGGTTCTAAAGGTTCAAAAACTAATTCGATGAAATATAATATATACGAAGGCGAGGATAAATGGGTTGCGTTAAATAATAGATATTTTGCAATTATATCGAGTCCTCCGCAGTCGAATGCAGTTTTTGAAACTATGACATTTTCTCGTCCTGCAACCAACGAATACAGAAACGATTTTCATTTGGCAAATTTGGTTTCAAGGCATAATATTAACGCGGGAAGTTCGATTACAGATAATTATTCGATTTATATGGGACCTAAAATGCGAGGTTTATTTGCAAAATATTATCTCGAAGAATCTTACGAATCAATATTTCAGGAATCTTTTTTGGGGCTTAATTTGAGACCTTTGACATATATTTTGGATATTATGCTAAACGGTTTGTATAATATTACAAAAAATTACGCTTGGGCGATAATACTGTTTACGCTTTTATTCAAAATAATAACTTATCCTTTGAATCATGCATCGTATAAATCGATGAGAAGAATGCAGCTCGTTAATCCTAAAATAGAGAGAATAAGAGAGCAATATAAAGATAATCCCGAAAAATTGAACGCCGAGATTATGGCAATATATAAAAAAGAAAAAATTAATCCGTTGGGCGGATGTTTGCCTATGCTTTTGCCTTTTCCACTTCTTATAGCTTTTTTCTATTTGATGCAATCTATGGTAGAATTAAGGAACACGCCTTTTTTATGGATAACGGATTTGTCTTCGCCCGATAAATTATTCGTATTTCCTGCGGGAGTTCCGATTTTGGGAGGACTTAATTTTAATTTATTTCCAATACTTATGGCAATAACGAGTTATTTAAGCATGAAAATTCAACCTTCGTCAAGCGCGGGAAGTTCGGGTGCTGCGGCTACTCAAATGAAAATGATGACTACCATATTTCCTCTTATGATGCTTTTACTTTTCTATAATTTTGCAAGTGGGCTAGCGTTATATTGGACTGCTCAAAATGTATTCGCTGTAGCTCAACAGTTTATAACCGCAAGATTATTAAATAAAAAAGAGGATAATAATGTCGCAATCGAAGGAGAGAAAAAATCGGACAAAGGGAAGAAGACGCAGAAAAATATAAAAAATATAATAAAAAAAAAAAAAACAAACAAACAAAAAAGAAAATAAAAAATATTATTATAATTATTTAGGAGGTATTAAAATGTTGGTAAAAGAATTTAGCGGTAAATCGGAAAAAGAAGCGATAAGTAAGGCTCTCGAGGAGCTGAATCTTACGGAAGACCAAGTTAGAATCGAGGTTGTGGAAAAAGGCAAAAGAAATTTATTCGGAATAGGCGAGGAAACTCCGACTGTTATCAGAGTTTATTACGAAGAAATATCCACTAACCTTGGAGAGTTTAAGTCTATAGTATCGGACATATTAAAGTATATGGGAATTAAAGCGGAAGTTACGGCAAAAGAAGAAAGCGGAAACAGAATATATATAAGCATTTCTACAGAAGATTCGGGAGTTCTTATAGGTAAAAAGGGCGCCACTTTGGAAGCTTTGCAATTTTTGGTTTCTTTAATAGCGGCTAAAAGTTTCGGCGAAGATAACGAAAGACATATAATACTCGATGTGGACGGATATAGAGAAAGAAGAGAGGAAACTTTAAAACATATGGCGCGACAAGCGGCTCAGCAGGCGAAAAAAACTAGGAGAGCGGTAGTATTAGAGCCTATGTCTCCTTACGAAAGAAGAATAATACATTTGGAATTGCAAAACGACCAAGATGTGGAAACAAAAAGCGACGGCGAGCCTCCGTATAGAAGAGTAAAAGTATTTTCTAAAAATACAGGATACAATAACAGGAGATATAATAATAGAAATTCGTATAAACCGTATTATAGAAATAAATAAATTATCGTTTCTCAAAAGCCCGCGGTAAATTTGATTCGTTGTTGAATTTGCCGCGGGTCAATTTTATCCTATTTTTTCTATTATAAGTCTTAAATCTTTTTCGTTTATTATTATATTGGCTTCTTTTTTTAGAATTTCTTTAGAACAGAAAGCGACTCTATTTTTAGCGTATTTAAACATACTTAAATCGTTAGCGCCGTCTCCGATTGCAAGAGTATTTTCGTAAGAAATGCCAAGCAATTTCTGCAATGTTAAAAGCATGTTCCCTTTACTATCTGCAAACATCATCTCGCCGCCTACTTTTCCCGTTAATATATCGTTTTTTGCGTGAAATATATTTGAAAATTCTCCGTCCAATACTAATCTTTCAACGAATATGGAAGTGGCATTTTTAAATCCGCCGGAAAAACAAACACATTTATAATTTTTTTTCTTTAATTCTTTTATAGTTTCTTTTGCGCCATTCATAATCGGTAGAGACTCGCAAATTTCGTTTACTTTTTTTAATTTCATTCCTTCAAGCAATGCTACTCGGGAAGTTAAACTTTCAAAAAAATCTAACTCTCCTCTCATGCCTTTTGCGGTAATTTCTTTTATCTCTTCGTAATAATCAGTTTCTTTCGCTATTATGTCCAAAGTTTCTCCGTCCATAAGAGTGGAGTCAAAATCAAAAACGGCTAATTTCATTTTAGAATTATTCCTTTAATTAAATTGATTAAATAAACGATTAAAGATATTTATAACGGTAAAAAATAATTTTATCAAGTCTTAAAATAATTTTCCATAAATTTTATTATATCTTTTTGGCAATCGGTATATTTTTTTATATCATCGTCAGATAAAATTTTTAAAATCTTTTTATCGAGATTTTCCAAGTCTTTTAAAATTGGTTTTGCAAATTCCATTCCTTTTTCGGTTAAACTTATCAATCTGTTTCTCTTGTCTTTCGGGTTAATCTTCCTTTCTATATAGCCTTTATTTTCAAAATTATCTAAAATCGAACATACGGTTTGTTTAGGTAAAGATAGTTTTTCCGACAAAGCGTTTTGTATGCATTCCTTACTATTATAAATTATATGTAAAGTAAACAGAGCCATATCGCTCATATCGTATTTTTTTGCATATTTATAATAAAATCTATTGGAAGCGTAGTAATAATCGTAATTAATTTCTATATGTTTTTTTATCTCTTTTTCGTTCATATTTAATCCTCCGTTTATAAAATATTATAAAATTTATGTGTTCTCGTTAATTGCCTTATTTAAAATATTATCGTTATTGGTTTTATAAAACAACAGTAAAAATAATATAAGCAATATAGTTTGAGCTGCAGGAATTGCAACCCATATTCCGTTTAATCCTAAAAATATCGGCAAAATCAATATGCATATAGGACTTATAAATAGCGGGTCTATATAGGTTAAAAAAGTTGAAAAAACGCCGTTTCCCGAAGAATAAAAATAAGCCGTTCCGAGTCTGACTATAGACTGCATCAAAAAAGCGATTGCGATTATAGGCAATGCGAAAGTTATTATATTATTCGCTTCTGTGGATGCTCCAAATACTAAACCTACATTCATTTTAAATATTAAAACGACAATTATAAATAAAGCGCTTAATATTAAAGAGGCTATAACTCCCTTTTTAAAAACTCTCTTCATTAATTTTTCTTCTCCCGCTCCTTTGAAGAAACTAATCATTGGTTGACAACCTTCCGCTATTCCTTCGAAGAAAAGCAAAGTCGAACCATAAATATAATTTGCAACGGAATACGCCGACACGGCAATCTCTCCTCCGTATTTCAAACATTGCAAATTGGTAATTATAACTATAAGGGAAGGAGACATAACCAAGCCAAAAGGCGAGAGTCCTATAAACAAAGTTCTCATACTCGTTTTAAAATTAAACTTTTTTATGCTGATTCTTGTTCTGCTTTTCTTTCTTATAAAAAGATAATATACTCCTAATATTCCTACGATTCCTTCGGCTATTATGGTAGCCAAAGCGGCGCCTGCCATTCCCCAATGAAACACCATCATAAATAAATAATCGAGTATTATATTCGTTATAAGTCCCGAACATGCAAAAGCCATAGCATGAATAGTTTTCCCCTGATTTCTTACTATCGGCATGCATCCCGTAGAGATTATTTGACAACCTCCGCCCAAAATGATTATGGTAGCGTAAGAATTGGCTTCTTTAAATACATTTCCTCTAGCTCCAAGCAAATGTATTAATTTATCCTTTAACAATAATAATATTGCGGTAGTTAAAACGCTCGCTATAAACAATGTTAAAAAAGTGTTTACTTTAACATCGTTCGATTTTTCAATCTCTCCCGCTCCAATATGAATCGACATTATAACCGAGCCTCCCATACCTATCATAGAGCCTATGGCAAGCAATACGGTTCCTATAGGATAAACTATATTAATAGAAGCGAGTCCCGTGTCGCCTAAAGTATTTCCTACAAAATATCCGTCTACTACCACATATAATCCGACTAAAAAAGTCGCTATAACGGCGGGAATCACATATTTGAAGAACGATTTATTCATTTTTTCAACCGTCATATTTTTTGTTTGCATCATAAAATTTTATCCTTTTTTAATTATTTTTTATTTAAAATTAATTTAATCCATATTCGGTTAGTTAAATTTCGGACTATTTTAGCAAATATTTAATTTTTTGTCAAGCATTTTAATTAAAATATTGTATATTGTTTCATAAAATAAAATATAGAAAAGATAAAATTTTTTTGCAAAATGATACAAGATAAAGAAATTATTTTTTAATTTATATTTTTTATATTTTAAATTTTTATTTCAAAAATTTGATATTTTAAAAAATTATTTGACGACTATTTTTAACGCTTATTTTAAAGCGTCAATGCATCTACGACATAATTCTTTATTTTCGCTATCTTCTCCGACAGTTTCGTAATGTCCCCAACAACGAACGCATTTTTCATGTTCCGCTTTGCTAGTCTTTACGAATGAAATGTCGCCTTCTATAAAAGAATCGTCTTTTTTATCTTCGACTATTACCTTGCTTACGATAAATATTTCGTTTAAATATTCGTTATATTTGATTAATAAATCTTTAATATTCGAATCTTTAGGAGATATATTTATATAAGCTTCCAACGATTTTCCGATTATATTATTGTCTCTCGCTCTTTCCAAAGATAATAAAACATCGTCTCTCACTTTAAGCAGATTTTCCCACTCTTTTTCAAGTTCTAAATCAATATATTCTTCTTTTAATTCTGTCCATAATTCCAAATGAACCGAAGACGATTTTTTATAATGTCCCCAAATTTCATCCATAGTGAAAGGTAGAAAAGGAGCTATTACTTTAACCAATACATCCAAAATTTCCATTAAAACCGTTTGAGCGCTTCTTCGGGCTAAAGAATCTTTTTTATCGCAATATAATCTATCTTTTATTATATCCAAATATGTTGCAGAAAGTTCAACAACGCAATAATTTATAAGTTTTTGATAAAATACATGAAACTCGTAATTGTCGCAAGATTTTTCCGCAGATTTAAGAAAACTGTATAAACGAGAGAGCGCATATCTGTCGATTGGCAAAAGTTTATCCAATGCGATTTTATCTTTTTCGGCGTCAAAATCATATAAATTGCCGAGCAAATATCTGAAAGTATTTCTTATTTTTCTATAATTGTCGGCTATGGCTTTCATCATATTTTCGCCCACTCTTGCGTTATGAGTGAAATCTTCGCTTATGCACCAAAGCCTCAATATATCCGCTCCATATTTGTCTATAACATCCAAAGGAGAGACTACATTTCCCGCGCTTTTATGCATAGCTTTTCCGTTTTCATCCAATGTCCAACCATGAGTTATCAATTCTTTATAAGGCGGAATTCCATTTATAGCCATTGCGGGCCAAATAGCGGCTTGAAACCATCCTCTGTATTGGTCGCCTCCTTCCAAATATATTTCAACGGGAAAATTTCCTTCCAAATCCTTATTGGTTTTTTGAGCGGCGAAAGAAGATACTCCCGAATCAAACCAAACATCCAATATATCCTCTTCTTTTCCGAATTCTTCGCATCCGCATTCGCATTTTATTTTTGACGGAAGCAAATCTTTCGGCTCTAATTCAAACCAAACATCCATTCCTTTTGTTTTCACTATATCGGCGAAATGTTTTGTCGACTCGGCGGTTAATAAAGTTTTGCCGCATTTTTTACAATAAAAAGCAGGAATCGGAACTCCCCATGAACGCTGCCTTGACAAGCACCAATCGGGACGATTATCGAGCATTTTTTTCATTCTCTCATGTCCCCAAATAGGATACCATTTTATATTTTCAAGAGATTTAACGGTTCTTTCATCAATATTATCATGCTTCATATTCATAAACCATTGGTCTGTGGCTCTGAATATCAAAGGATTCTTACATCTCCAACAAACGGGATAGCTATGAGTTATATCTTCTTTATAGAATAATCTTCCGTTATTTTTCAAAACTTCTATTATTTTAGGATTGGCGTCCGTTACTCTCACTCCTTCCATCTCTTTATAATCGCTCGTGTATCTTCCCTCTCTATCTACGGGACAGTAAATATCCAAATTATAATTTAAACCCGTTTGATAGTCTTCCAAACCATGTCCGGGAGCGGTGTGAACTATTCCCGTTCCCGAAGTATCGTCAACATAGTCGGCAAATACTACCGCCGATTTTCTGTCTTTTATAAACGGATGAGCTATTTCCAATTTTTCTATATCGTCCAAAGATATTGGGATTATTTCCAACATTTTTGAATTCAAATCATTTTTCGATAAAACCGTTTCAATTAAAGCTGAACTCATTATGGCGTATCTATCGTCTATTTTAACCGCCGCATATTCTAAATTTTTATTGAAAGCGCAAGCCATATTTGAAGGCAATGTCCATGGAGTTGTAGTCCATATCATAACATCGACATTACCGTCAAGTTTGTCGTTTATTTTATTTAAAACGGGAAATTTTACATAAATACTGTTAGATACATGATTGTCGTTATATTCTATTTCCGCAGCCGCTAAAGCCGTTTCGCAATGAATACACCAATGAATCGTTCTTAAACCTTTAAATATATATCCTCTCTCAACAAGCTGAGAAAATACCGACACTATTTCCGATTCGTATTCGGGCGACATAGTTAGATAAGGATTTTCCCAATCCCCCATTACCCCGAGTCTTTTAAATTGTTTTCTTTGAATATCGATATATTTTTGAGCGTAGGCTCTGCATTTTTTTCGCATTATAAATTTGGAAGTTTCTTTATATTTGTCTCCCAAACTCTCTTGCACTTTAAGTTCTATCGGCATTCCATGACAATCCCATCCAGGAACATAAGGAGAATCGAAACCTCTTGCCGATTTATATCTGATTATAATGTCTTTGATTATTTTGTTTAACGCCGTTCCTATATGAATATCGCCGTTTGCGTAAGGCGGACCGTCATGCAAAATACATTTAGGAGCGCCGTTTCTTAATTCTCTGAGTTTTTGATAAATTTTTTCTTCTTCCCATTTTTTTATTATTTTAGGTTCTTTTTCTTTTAAACCTGCTTTCATTGGAAAATCGGTTTTGGGTAAGTTTATGGTGGAACTGTAATCCATTTTTCGCTCCGTTTAATTATTTTATTTTTTTATTTTAATTACTTTTTTAATTATTTTTTATTTTAAATTATTATTTATTTTAAGATAAT
>CAZRYV010000053.1:0-1313 GCA_964604385.1 uncultured Brachyspira sp. | reverse complement strand
TTAACCTATTCCAAATGCCAATTCAAAGGCTGAGCGGAGAAGAATCTAAAGTTAAATCTTGACAAATTCCAAGAATGGTTAATTCTAACATTCAACTTTTCATGCCAATATGTATATTGTCCATTACCCAAATAGGAAGTAGGATTTTGTCCCAAGAAATATTCAGGATTTCTTCTGTAATTATTGTCTACCGTGCAATAATATTCATCCACTCCAAATTGGTCATGATTTTGGTCGTTATAACCTAAATTCATGAGGATAACGGATAAATCGCCTTCGTTCCAATTATGAATTGCTCTCATAAATTCATTAAGGTTATCATTATTATATTTGGTATAACCTTTTTGTCCTTGAGAATTATTATCCGCTTTATTCAATACCCATTGATAGAGTCCGCCGATAGTCCAAGTTCCATCGTTTTTACCTCTACTATATTTTACTATTACTCCGCCAAGGAATTTTTTCAATTTTACTCTGTGAGCATATTTTCCCGCATGAACTATATCAAAATTCTTGTCAAAATAATAATAATTAAGGTCATTAGTATAAGTTACTATTTTGTCATACGGATAAGCTAAACTATGATTGTCTCCGTCTCTGATAAACCATCTTTTTCCATCATTGTTTCCGCCACTGATATGAGCTTTCCAAAGTTCGGTTAAAGTGTTGGTATCTTTATAACTTACTCTTTTAATATATCCTGTCTCATTGTCCCATTTAGTGAAAGGAGCATATATATTTACATAGGTATCTGATTCAAAAGAAGGTTTGGGAGTTGGAGTCGGCGTTGGGTCTGGAGGTTCAGGTTCAGTGGCAGAATCTCCCCAAGTTGGAATATCCGAATAGTCCGGAGCTTCTGGGTCAGGGTCTGGCGTTGGGGCAACTGGTCCCGTTTCGTCTGGTTGAGGCACTCCTTCCCAATAAGAATAATTTCCGTTTCCGCCTCCGCCCGTTACGGCATCTCCGCTACAGGAAATAATTCCTGCAATAACAAATACTGCTATTAATATAATAATAGCAAAGCTCTGCGCTGCATGAGAATTTTGTTGTTTCAAAATAAACTCCTTTAGCAAGGTTTCTCTTCCTCGCATTAATTTTATTTAAGGCTGCTTGCCTTACATATTTAATATAACAATTATTTTTAAATCGTCAAAATTTAATTTTCCTATTATTGCTAAATTAAATATATTCTTTATGCAAAAATTCTCGTTCTTTTTTATCAATTACAGAGTTGATTATTTATTTAAATAAAAATTATTAAAAAATTTATAATTCTATTAAAATTTAAATCACACAATCCGATAAATAAATTA
>CAZRYV010000052.1:5661-12709 GCA_964604385.1 uncultured Brachyspira sp. | reverse complement strand
GTGTAGTGTAGTGTAGTGTAGTGTAGTGTAGTGTTTCTCATAAATTTTCTACCGATTTTTAATTTATTATAACATTTTAATAAAAAATGTCAACGGATAATATAATATTTTTTAACTTAAAATTTATTTAAAATAATTATTTATCATTTAAAATTTTTCCAATTATATTTGCTCTTATCTCGTTAATATTTTTTTTATTACTAATATTTTTAAGATGATTATTTTTAGAAGCAAAAAGTATATAATATAAAGCGTCAAGTTCGATATCTTTCAATATTTCGTAGTATAATCCCATTCTTAACCATAAACTATATTTTATTATCTCGAAGTATTTAAGCGTTCTTGCTTGCGACAATATCGCTTTGCTTCTGTATATTTTATCTTCCGCTTTAATTCTATCCGATTTTTTAATTCTATCTCTTATTTTTTTTTCTTTGTCTAAAATATTATAAACTATATCGAGCATATTTTTTAATATATCTTTTTCTTTGATTCCGATCATAAATCTGTTTCTTATAGTTAATATTGGAATATTTTTTTCTTTTACAGATAAAATAGACAAATCGAAACCATATCTTGAAAATTTATTTATAAAATAATCTATATTATCGGGAGTTTTCCAAATAATTGCGGGGATGGAGATGGAAACTGTTAAATTCATCGCCGTTCCTATTTTTTGAGGAGAACTCGTCAAATATCCGAATTTTTTATCGAAAGCGAAATTAACTTTTTCATCGAGTTTATTTTCTATATCGTAAGCCATATTAAAGCATTTTTTTAATTCAAGTCCTCTCTCTATAGTTTGTATTTCCAAATGTTCGTTTGAATTTATAAGTATCGATGTAGATTCGTCTGCATTTGAATATAATGTGGCGTTTAATAAATTTCTGTTTTTTGGAATAGTAAGATTTTCTTTAAGTATCTTTATATCGGAAGAATCGATGTCCGTTAATTTTATTTTCGTTAAATTTAGATTCAGTTTTTCTATATTTTCTTTTAATATTGAGTCTGCCTTATCGACTTCGTTTTTATCCATGTGATGATGGAATCTTATATTTTCTAAATTTCTATATATCGATACTTTTGAATATAAAACTATATTATCTTCATAGCCTTTATTATATATCCAATCTGCTATATTTTTATCGGCGAACATATTCTTCACTTATATTTTTTTAGACATTAAAACTTCGTTTAAATTTTCTATTTTTTTCTTTAATTCGTTAGCCTCTTCATACTTCTCCATTTTTTTAAGGAGTTCCATATTATCTTTATGTTTTAAAATCTCTTTTTCTATATCTTCGTAAGAGAGATTTCGATTTGAAATTTTTCCTATATGTTTATTTGAATGATGAGTTTTTTGAACGATTTTATTAATTAAAACTCTAAAACTATTATAACATTCCGGGCAGGCTACCGTTTTTGTAATTAAAAAATCATTTAAAGAATATCCGCATACGCTGCATATTTTTTTATAACTTTTTTTATTTTTACTAATTTTTTTAAAAGCTGTGGATTTACGATTCGACAACTTCGGTAATATGGAAAATAATTCATTGTCGCTTTCTTCCAAACATTTTTCTATAATTCTTAATTCTTCGTTGCATTTTTTACATACGCTAATTTTATCAAACTCTTCGCCTATTTGTTCGGTAATATGCAAAACCGCTTTTTCTTTACCACATATATTGCAATTCAAAGTGCTACCCCTATAATATTATAAATAAAATTTTACCATTTAACATAAAAAATTGCAAATGTAAAGTTTAAATAATAATGTTTTATTATTTTTGTCATTATAAACGAAACTAAATTCCGTTTTTATTTAACGCTCGATTTTTATTAATTGCCGATTTACGATTATATTAAGTATATAAATTTAAATTATCGCTATTTTTTATAACCAATCGCTTTCCTCAACTCTTCGTCTATAATTACCGTAACATCGTTATGCAATTTCAAAAAAGTCACGGGGCATTTTGTGGTTATTTTATCGTTAAAAAGCAATTCTTTTATGGCAGAAGCTTTATTTTTACCGATAGCCGCTATAACTATTTTTTTTGCCTTCAATATTCCGCCCATTCCCATACTGAAAGCCTCTTTTGGAACTTGTTTTTCCGATTTGAAATATCTCGAATTAGCTTTTATGGTTTTTGCATCAAGTTTTACGCATAACGCATTAGCATGTAAAACCTCGTCAGGTTCGTTAAACGCTATATGTCCGTTGGGTCCCACTCCTAATAATTGCAAGTCTCTCGGATTTTTATTTATTTTATCGTTAAACTCTTTGAGATTTTTTTCTTTATCTCCGATTCCTTTTGGAACATAAGTATTTCTTTTTTCTATATTTACATAATCGAAAAGATTTTTATTCATAAAATATCTATAGCTCTGTTCGTTTTTTCCGTCAAGTCCTTTATACTCGTCCAAATTTATGGTTTTAACTTTTTTAAAATCTATCTCTTTTTTATCGTATGATTTTATTAGATGAGGATAAATCACTTCGGCGGTTCCTCCGGTGGCAAGTCCCAAAACGGCGTCTTTCTTTACTTTTAATAAATTTATTATTTCCGCCGCAGCTTTCATTCCCACTTTATTTGCATCTTTTGCAACTATAACTTTCATTTTATTTTTCTCCTTGTTTTTATTAATTTTTATTTTATTATTTTTGTAAATTTTCCTCTTGAAATTTAATTTACTTTATTATACCATGCTTAATATTTATTATCAAATAAATATACTAAAATAATTATATTTATAAAAAATTATATTATTCGAGTTTTTATTATTATGGATAAAATTAAATTGGAAGCGGCAATATTTGATTTTGACGGCACATTGGTAGACAGCGAAACTCTTTATACAAAATCTTTGATTAAAACGGCAAATAAAATGAATGTTCTTCAAGATGTTGATTTTGACTCTATGGCGGGCTATCAGACTAAAGATATGTATAATATTCTAATTAAAAATCATTATGTTCCCGATGACTTTTTCCCCGAAACTTCGGATTATTTTCGTAAAATTATAGAAACCGATTTGGAAACTTTTGACGGCGTTATGGAAACTCTCGAGAGATTAAAAAATATCGATATAGTTATAGCTTCGAATAGCGATATTGATTATGTAAAAAATATCTCCGACAAAAAAGGAATTTCCAAATATATTAAAGATTATTCTTGTCATAACGAAAAATTAAAAGCGAAACCCGAACCTGATTTATTTTTGAACGCTTTTGAAATTCTAAAAAATTTAAATAAAAATCTTAATAAAGAAAATGTTTTAATATTCGAAGACAGTTTAGCGGGAGTTAAAGCCGCTAAAAAAACGGGAATAAAAATCGTGGCAATAACGAACAGCTATAGTAAAGAAGAATTATTGAAAAATGGAGCGGATATAATTCTTGATAAAATAAACGAAATATTTGATTATTTAGATTAAATAACAAATTCCTCATTAAATTTTATAGGTTTATAAGCCGAAATTAATATATAATGAGGACAAAAATGACCGAGCAAAAATATTATTATAAATCTACGACAAAAAAAGAGTTTAATTGCATAAAAGACGACGAAAAACTAATAGAGATTTTAGCCGATAAAGGTTATACAGTTTATTCGGTTAGGCAAAAAACCAATCAATTAATTCCTTATCATGAGCATCCTACCGAAGAGATGGTAATAGTTCTATCAGGAAAAGTGAGATATGCGGTAGAAGAAGAAATTGTGGATATAGAGGAAGGCGAAATTATAAGAGTAAAACCTCATTCCGTTCATTCTATGGTTGGCATGGCGGAAGAAGGCGTGTCTAATCTATTGCTCGTATTTATTTAAATAATTCTTCGTTTTCAATATCCGTATTATAAATTTCGTGAGAATCGTTTTCTATGTTATGGCATAATTTATAAAAATCGCAAAAATTACAATGTTGCCCAAATTTTCTTTCAAAAGTTTTATCGTATCTTATATCGTTAATTATTTCGTCAAACCATTCTTTCAGATAATTTGCGGATTCACGATTAAATTCCACAGTATCGAATTTATCTTCCAAAAAATAATAATAAGAAGCGCTTGTGACATTTGGTTTTAAACTATTTAAAAGATAGGCATAAAATTTAAGTTGCATAGTTTTTCTTTCTCGCTCTTCGTTATCTTCTCCGACATCGAAATATTTATTGGTTTTATAATCTACGATTTGTAAAGTCCCGTCTGCAGATAAATCAACTCTGTCCACTCTTCCGAAAAATATATAATCTTTAAATATATTTTCCATGTAATGTTCGGTTAAATACGGAACTTTTTGCCCAAACGAATTATAAAAATTGGAAAGCATAAATAATCCTTTTTCTCCCAATTCTTTTTCCTCTTCCCTCGTTTTAAAGAACGCTCTTATTCCGCTTCTTTTCCAAGTTTCTCTGAATATATTATAAAGACTTTCTATGGAGCGGTCTTCGGCTCTTTTTTGGTAAAATTCCTTACAAGTCAAATGAATAATATTGCCAAATATAAAATTTTCATTAACTTTTCTTTTTTGTTTTTTAAAAAGTTTTTCTATATAAATATATCTGTATTTTTTCGGGCAGAGCAAATAAGTTCCCATACTGTATTCGCTGAATCTTTGTAATTTTTTCGCTTCCATAATAAAAATAAAAAAATAATAATAAAATTTTTAAATTATTCGGATTTTGTATGTTTATTTAATAAAGCACGAGTATCAGTATCCAAAGCAATATCTATGGGTTTATTTTCGTCCAAATTTTTTATATTGGCATTAGCTTTATTATTAATAAGAAGTTCAACCGCTTTATAACTGTCGGATGCCACCGCAAAATGTAACGCCGTCCAACCGTCATCATCTTGAGCGTTAATATTTGCTCCGAATTTTAGAATTAAATTCATAACTGAAACTTGATTATTCATAGCAGCCCACATCAGCGGAGTAGTTCCTGTATTGTCAACTGCATTTATAATATCTTTAACATTTTTCGCCGAATACGAACTCAATATTGCCGAAACTGTTCTAGTATTTCCTCTTGCAGAAGCGATATGTATAGCCATAGCACCGTCTATATTGTCTTTTGCGAGTATATTTGCTCCATAATTAAGGAGAAGCGAAACTACAGACGAATATCCGTAATATGAAGCGAGCAATAAAGGAGTTTCCCCGTCCGCATACCATTTTTTACCGTTATTTTCCAATATCGTATTATTTGGCAAAGTCGGATTAATATTTATCTTTTTATGAGAGAGAAGCTCTTTAACTATTTCTATTTTATTAAATTGAACGGCTCTATGCAAAGCGCTCCAATTATTATAATCTACCGAGTTGACATCGATTCCCGCTTTTATCATTTCCCTTACTTTATTAATATTTCCGCTTTCTATAGCCGAAAAAAATGCATACGAGTCTTCATCGTTTTGAGAATATAAACCAAATGAAATTAAAAATAGAATAATTAAAACTTTTTTAGCCGTTTCTTTCATAAATCGATTTCCTAATCTTTATTTTCTTTGTCGTTTTTATTTATATCATTTTTATCTTTATTATTTTTGTTATTAACTATTCTGCTTATAATCGCATATATACAGAGCAGTAAAAATCCTACTATTAATAATTTATTTGTAAGGGACATTTTTATCTCCTAATATTTTTATTAATAATATACTATAATTAAATTAATTTCAATTTTTATAAAACACTATTGTTTAAATTATTATTAAATTATAATAAAAAATTTTTATAAGAAATTGTTATAAAATAAAAAATTGGGAAATAAAAATATATTTTATCTCCCAATTTAAAATTTGCTTTATTTGTTTTTAATTACCAAGTGTCAAGCGGGTCGTCTTCTTCTCTATAAGTTTCTAAATACATATCCGTTTTAGCAACTAGATTATCGAAATAGACATAATATTTACCGTAAGAATCCCTTGGGTCTACTTTAATAAATATTCCCATAAAACTGATTCCTTGTTCGGTCTGTCCTCTAAAGTCTTCCTGTTTAACGCTAGCCGGAACTTGAACCGTTACATTCTTCCAACCCATAAAGTTAAGAGGAACATTGCCTATTGATTGCGGCTTTCCGTTTATATCATAAATATAAAAACTCATTTTATTATTATGATTTCTTCCTGCAACCCAAACGCTAATCTCTTTAGTGTATCCCGGAATTTTTACCGGTCTTGGAGGCGTGATTGAAAACCAAGGATAACCCGTCTTAAAATACTCGACTTTAGCGCCAAGTATATATTTATTTTCTTCCTCTCCGTCCGCAACCACATCCGAAGGTCCGCCTTCTCTACGAATAATATTTACCAATCCATAGTCTCGAGGCATAGCTCCTTGCCAAGTATTTGCAAACTCGAAATTATCTATAACAAAATTCGTAATAGATTCGGTCACAAAGTTATTGCCGTCTTCTTCTTCGGTTTGTTCAGCCGCATCTTGCGCAAATAACAAGAATGCAACAGTTAAAATTAACATTGTTATTAAGATACTTAATCGTTTCATCTTTATTTTCTCCTTTACATTAATCTATTGTTGCCCTTCCGTATTTTCCTCGCCTTCGTCTTCGCCTACCACTCTAGCGCCGCCTTCCGTATATTGTTCCGAAGAACTTCCTCCGACTTCCTGTCCGAGTGTGGTTTCGATATCGGAACCGTCATAAGATTCTCTGAATGTGTCGGTAACGGTTTGGAAATAATCCAACAATACCACAAAATTATCCGCTCTTTCTTCAGGCGAAGCCCAGAAACGGAAATTTAAGAATCTCAAACCTTTGGCTCTTGGAACATAAGGCTCGGATTGAGGAATGAAAGACGGAACAGCCGTGCTTAAATTCTTCCAACCGATATATCGCAAAGAACCTAAAGGCAAGGTATAAGTATAATCATTATAATCCGAGGCGGTAAAGCTTTCGGTCACACCGAAGCTCAACGTGCCGTCACAGTTGTTTATCTGTGCGGTGATCTTCTCGGCCGACTCGGGGATAACGGGTGCCAAAAGCTCGGCCAAAATGCGGATTCCCTCAAGAAGATTGTACATAACG
>CAZRYV010000052.1:3777-5651 GCA_964604385.1 uncultured Brachyspira sp. | reverse complement strand
TAACATCTCTATCTTATAATTATAATTTCCTCCCCATACCCATACATCGAAAGTCTGAGCTCTTCCAGGAATAATATTTTGAACGGTAGGAACTAAATCGAAGAAGTTATAAGACCTTCTGAAAAAAGAAACGCTTACCGATAGTGAATTTGTGGAATTATATCCCTGATTTCCCATACCGAACGGTTTTGTTGCAAACAATCTCATATTCGGATATTTCATTACAACGCCGTTTTCATTTGTTCTCTCGCCCGTGAATAAGAAACGACTTGCATTAGATATAGGCTGCCATTCGTCCAATGTCTCAAAGTTATAGATCAGCCTATTTTCCATTTATACTCTAGGACTTTGTCCATAAACGGCAATCGAACTTATGCAAACTAATAAACAAACGATTATGAGGCAGCAAGGTATATCCCGCATACTTCTATAAAATTTCATAGCGCACTCTCCTTAATATTTATAGCTAATCAATTATAAACTTGAAATAATTATATTATAATAAAAAAAATTGTCAACCGTTAAAATATAAAAAATATAATTTTTTTATTTAAATATCGTAAAATTTTTATATAAAAACAGTATAATTATTTAGTTTTATCATAAAGTATTATATATGCCCTATTATAGGTAATCCTATAATATAATAGAAAACAATATTTGTCAATATTCCTATAACCGTTCCGAATATTATCCCGCATACGACATCCAAAGGATAATGAAGTCCCACATAGACTCTGCTAAAAGCTATCAAAGATGCTATCGTATAAAATAAAATCGAAGAACCCAAACTATAACTGCCTATAGAAAACGATATTGCAAAACCTACCATAGTATGTCCCGAAGGAAAAGAATGTTTGTCCGGCGGATACATTATAGGAACTTTGTCATGCTTTTTATAAGGACGCACTCTGCTGAAAAAATTTTTTATATACAAAAAAACGAATATACAAACAAAAGCGGCGGCAATGGCTCTTGAAAAATACAAAACTGCGTATTTTATTCTAAACATATAAAAAGAAAAATACAAAAAAGCCCATACATATCCGTCCCCGAGTCTGCTCATAAGTTTCATAAAACTTTTAAAATAACCTTTTCTATTATCTTTAAAAATTTTTAAAAATAATTTATCGTCTATTTGACTCATCATTTTAATAATATGCAAATTATTAATATAATTCATTCGCTTTTCTCTTCTTTTTCTTTTAAGAAGTTTTTTTAATCTTTTTTTTCTTCGATTTTTATTTTCAATATTAGATTCATTTTCCATTATAATATAATCGCATTATTTTATTTAATAATTTTTTATAATTAATATAAAAGGTTAACATTAAAAGAAAATAAATCAATCGCAAAAAATGAAAACTTTAATTTATATTCCTTTTGTTTACGATTAATCCATATCCGCTTATTTCTATTTCTATTTGATTATTTAATATTATTAAAAAATTTTTATCTCTTCTTTCCATATAAGTTATTTTTGAATTCGGATATTCACCGTCTATTGTATTAACCATACTCTTATGAATGCAACTTCTTGGAATTGTAAAGTTTGTATTGCTTGAGCGAACGCTTTTCCATAACCCCGTTTCATAAAATATAAAATTAAATCCCGACTTTGTTTTCACTTCGTAGCCCTCGCCGTTTTTATATAAACTCACGCTTTCTATAGAATCACCGATAAAATTTATATTTATAAAATTTTTAGCCCTTGACGGCAACGAATTTTCCGTTATATTTTGAGAATAAAGCATTTGTAAAAAAAATAAAAAATTTGCTAAAATAAAAATTAATATTTTCTTCATTGTAAAAATCCTGAATCAAATCTATTATTAATATTCGTATTTTATATGCATTATTTTATTATTTTTTAT
>CAZRYV010000052.1:0-3677 GCA_964604385.1 uncultured Brachyspira sp. | reverse complement strand
TTTTTTATGCATTTTTATATATTAATAACATTTTAAGGAAAGCAAAAATTCCTATTTTATGATATAATAAAATAAAATCAATTAAAGAAAAAATATGAATAATAAAAATAAAGAAAATAAATTTATTAGTCAAAAACCTTTAACGGAAGAACTTTTTAAAGAAGAACTCGAGGCTTTGAAAAAAAACGACAATAATCGCAAACCTAAAAATTGGATTTTATCTCCTCAAGCGGTAAGAGATTTTATACTTGGAAAAGAACTTGAAAATATAACCGTAAAAAGAAAATTCTACGGAGATGACGCTTTGGTAGAAAGGGCTATAATAACTCTTTCGAGCAATAGAGGATTAATGCTTGTCGGAGAGCCGGGAACTGCAAAAACTATGTTGAGCGAATTATTATCGGCGGCGATTAGCGGAACAAGTTCTGTGACGATTCAGGGAACTGCGGGAACTAGCGAAGATAATATAAAATATTCTTGGAATTACGCCACTTTATTTGCGAAAGGTCCCGTTGAAGAGGCTTTGATTCCTTCTCCCGTTTATATAGGAATGGACAGAGGAATAATAACGAGATTTGAAGAAATTACGAGATGCCCTTTGGAAATTCAGGATTCTTTAATAAGTATATTGAGCGATAAAATTCTAAATATACCCGAACGGAATTCCATACTTTTTGCAAAATCGGGATTCAATATAATAGCTACCGCAAATACGAGAGATAAAGGCATAAACGAGATGAGCAGCGCCTTAAAAAGAAGATTTAATTTTGAAACGGTAGAACCTATAAAAAATCCCAAAATCGAAGCGGAAATTATAAAAAATCAATGCTAGAGTTTATTTAATCTTGCCGATATCGATATGACTATAGAAAACGATGTAGTCGAAGTTTTGGCTACCACTTTCAACGAATTAAGAAGCGGAATAAGTCTTGAAAATTCTAAAATACAGGAATTAAATTCCATTATGAGCACGGCGGAGGCGGTTTCGGTTTATTATCAGTCGGCGCTTCATTCGTATTATTATGGAAATAAAAAAATAGAAATGTCGACTTTGACATCAAATTTAATCGGAAGCGTGGCAAAAGAAAATAAGGAAGATTTGCCGAAACTGAAAAATTATTTTAATAATGCGATTAAATTAAAGGCGGAAAAATTAGGCAAAAGATGGAAAGAATATTACGAAAGCAGGAATTTGATTAAATGATTCCTAAACTTATTTTCCTATATTCTCCAATTTTGATTTGATTGAATTTCCTTTTAAAATATATTTATCGTAAAGTTCCGTATCTTTGGTTTCGTTATTTATTATATAAAGATTATAATTAACGGTATCTAAAAGTTTATTATAATATATAATAGCGTTTTCATAATCTCCGATTCGTTCGTATAATTTTGAAATATCTTCCAAAGCTTCTTCGTCATTTTTATTTATTTCTATAATTTTTTTAAGATAATTTATTACGATATCTCCGTTGTTGTTAATATCTCTTTTTAATAAAGATACAAACTCCTTTATAATAGCCGTATCGGAAAAGTTAAGTTCAATCGCCTCTTCAAAATATTTTCTTGCATTGTCATAATCGCCTTTTAATATATACGCATTTGCAAGCCTGTAGTAATATTTATAATGATTGTTTTTTAACTTCAAAGCCTTATTATAATTTTCTATCGATGTTTCGATGTCGTCTAATAAAACATTAACTTTATATTTTCCATAATGCATGCATCCTAAAGAATAAAAATAATAATGATTTTTTTTGTTAATATAATTATGCATATTTTTAGTTAAATCGTCTATTATTTCGATATTTGTTTTATCCGTTTTATCGGTTAAATATTCCAAATAATCGATATTAAAATAAATATTATCCTTATGGAAATTGTAGAATAATTTATAAATATTATTTTCGTTGCCGTTCGTATAATTTGAATTTATTTTTTGAGAATAATATCCTATTAGAGCGATATAATTTTCTTCCGTTATATGAGTAATTTTATTATCTGAAATATAACAAATATCTTTCAAAAGTTTGTTTATAGAAATAAATAAATTTTCTTCTTCCGAATAAACGCTTTTTTCAATCCATTCTTTAGGTTTTTCGCTATTAAAAATGATATAATTAAGAAGTATTCCATTTTTAAAATTTTGTATATTATAAGCTACAGAAATATCGGCGTTATTGTAAGTAGTTAATTTTTTTATTTTTGATTTTACCGTTTCGTATTTTGAATATTTAGAATTATCGTTTATTATTTTTAAATTTGAATAAAGAAATATATTTTTTACAAGCAAATCGTAAACGGCATAATTCATATAATTATTGGACAAATCTGTTTTAAATATTATTACGCTTTTTTGAGAAAACGCTTTTGAAGTTAAGCATATTAGAATAAAAAATATTATAAAATTATTTTTTATTTTATTTTTTAAATTATTATTTAAATTCTTTTTAAAAAATTCAATCATCTTCAATTTTATTTTAACCGAATTAATAAAACTTTCAATAATTTTTATAATAATTTTTAATAATTTATATCCAACGATTTAAAATTTATAGTCAAAATTCCGAAATTAATAAAACTAAAACTGTCTTTAAAAATTTTACAAATTAAGGAAAAATTATGCGTTATATTGTTTTTGTTTTAATGTTTTTTTATATACATTTATCCATATACGCTCAAACTTCAAACCAAATTACAAATATAGAAAATTCGACAAATACGGGGAGATTAGAGCAATTATTGGAATATGCAAATACGGGTAATGCCGAAGGATTAAAAAGATTAATATCTCAAGATTCTGTTTCAAATTTTATAAATTTTGGAGACAGTCTCGGACATAACGCATTGATAACCGCCGTTTCCAAAGGATATAAAAATATAGCGATTATTCTTTTATCTCAGAAAATCGATGTTAATATTACATGCCGACATGGAAAAACCGCTTTAATTTACGCCGCCGATTCGGGATATGTCGATATCGTTTCTTATTTGCTTGCCAAAAATGCCAATCCGAATATAAAAATAAGCGGAGGAACTACGGCTCTTTTACAAGCTGCCGGAAAAGGTTATTATTCTATAGTAGAGATGCTTATTAATTCCAAAGCCGATTTAAGATTATCGGGAATTTATAGAAGCGGAAATAATGACGGAATCGATTATAATATGACTCCTCTCATGATAGCCGCTTTTAATAATCATGATTTGATAGTTAAATTATTACTAGACAAAGGAACAGAAATTAATAATATAAACGAATACGGAGCAAACGCTTTATTTTATGCCGTAGCGAAAGGAAATAACGAAGTGGCTAAAATGCTTTTGGAAAATGGAGGCGATGCGAATATATCGGCATCCTACGGTTCTTACGGAAATATAACTCCTCTCGCTTTGGCTTCCGCTTTAGGCTCAACCGATTTAATATCTTCGCTCTTGATAGGAAAAGCGAACATTAATTATATAATGAAAAACGGAAGAACGGCTTTAATGTGGGCTGCGATACATTCAAAAAGCGAATCCGTTTCGACTCTTATAAACGCAAGGGCGGATATAAATATAGCCGATAACGATGGCAAAACCGCTTTAATGTTTGCGGTTGAAAACGGAGATTATAATTCCGTTCAATATTTAATAGAAGCTGGAGCGAATCTAAACGCCGTAGACAAATTTTCAAAAAA
>CAZRYV010000051.1:0-12825 GCA_964604385.1 uncultured Brachyspira sp. | reverse complement strand
AGAAATTTGTTTGGATGCCATAAAATCGATAAGAATAGAAGATTGAATTTATTATTTAAATTGCTTTATAGTTTTATAATTATGTATTAAAATTAGTTAACTTTTTATACTTTTAATAAAGTAATCAAAAACTATTCGATTATTTTACGCTATCAAATAAATAATAACTTTACATTTTTAAGTCTTTTTATATAATTCTATATAATAATTAATAATAAAAAAAACAAAATCATAATTGGACTATTCTATGAAATTAAATATGGAATTAAAAATGAATCTTAAAGAATATATAGATTTAAGATTAAAAGAAATTAATGAAAATATAGACGAAATTTTTGACAAAAGCGACATTGATATAGAAAATAATTTTATAGAAATGCTTAAATATCCTCTCGAAGCAGGCGGTAAAAGATTAAGACCAATTCTCGCATGTTTGACTTGCGAGTTATTCGAAGGAGATTACAAAAAAGCGATAATTCCCGCTATATCTTTGGAATTAATTCATACTTATTCTTTAGTTCATGATGATTTGCCTTCTATGGACAACGACAATTTAAGAAGAGGAAAGCCCACCGCTCATGTTAAATTTGGAGAAGCAAACGCGATACTTATAGGAGACGGACTTCTAACTCATGCTTTTCAAATACTTTCAAAAACCGAAGTATCAGACGAAACTTTAAGAAAATTACTTTATGAAATAAGTTATGCCGCGGGTTATCAAGGGATGGTTATGGGACAGTTTATAGATTTATATTACGAAAAAAAAAATATCGATTTTGAAACTCTTAAAATACTTCATGCAAAAAAAACGGGCGCTATGATTAGAGGAGCTGCAAGAGTCGGGGCAGTTTCTTCCGAGAAAAAAAATATCGATATAGAAAATATAACTAAATACGGAGAGGCTATAGGACTTGCCTTTCAAATATGGGACGATGTTTTGGATGTCATTTCGGATAATGAAACATTGGGAAAAACTTCGGGAAAAGACGCAAAAGAAGGAAAATTAACTTATGTTAAACAATTCGGAATAGAGAAAGCCAAAGAATATGCAAAAGAGACTATAGATAATGCGGTAAATTATTTAAAAACCTATAAAGATAATCAAGCCAAATTATTATTGACGCAACTTGCCAAATATATAATAGAGAGAAAATCGTGAGCGATAATAATATTAGGACAAATAATTTAGAGGCTATAAAAAAAAATTTAAAAGCGTATCCGATTGAATTTTTAGATATATTAAAAAACAAAAACGATAATTTGGATATTTCGTTGGAATTAATAGAAACAAAATCTAAAAAATATTCAGCAAAAGTTTTTAAAGACAATAAATCGATTTTTCTTCACAGCGCATACGACCCAGAAAAAGAAGCCGAAACTTTAATTAAAGAAATAGAAAAAGATTTGGATTTAGCTTTTATATTCGGCATTGGTGCGGGCTATTTGATTAACGCATTAAAGAAATTAAATGTGGCGGTTGCGGTTATAGAGCCTTCGATAAAATTTTTTAATCTGCTTATCGATAATTTTAAATTGGATAAAATACTCGAAGATAATATAACATTTTTTATAGGCGGAGACGATATAGAGGATATAGAAAAATTTATTTCGCTTACAAACACAAAAAAAGTAAAATTTTTTATAACTAGGTCTTACTCGGTTTTATTTAACGAAGAGGCTTTATTTTATCAACAAAAAGTTTTGTCTATAGTCGATAAAAAAATAATTAATATAAATACGATTGCTAGATTCGATAAATTATGGGCTTATAATATAGCTTCTAATGTTGTAGAAATTTCCACTCATTACGGAGTTAATAAATTTTTTAATAAATATAAAAATATTCCAGCCGTTATAGTTTCGGCGGGACCTTCATTGGAAAAAAATATAACAAAATTAAAAGAAATGAAAAACAAGGCTTTGATAATAGCTGTAGATACGGCAATGAAACCTCTATACTCTCACAATATATCGCCGCATTTTGTAATAACTATAGACCCGCAAAAGAAAAATTCAAAATATTTTAGAAATGTTAATTTTAAAGACTCTGTTTTAATAGCGGAATCTTCTATAGATAAAGAGGCGATAGATTCTTTTAACGGAGAAATTTATTTTATAAACTCAATATTTCCTTTGGCAAAATATTTTATGGAAAGTTTGGGAAACAGAGGCGATATCACTACAGGAGGCAGCGTATCGACTGCGGCTTATGATTTTGCAATAAAAGTAGGGGCTAATCCGATTATAATGGTAGGGCTTGATTTATCTTTTCCAAATTATCAAACTCATATAAAAGGAAGCTATCATGAGGAAAACTTTTTTACAGAAATATATAAACTCGATTCTTATGACAGCAGAATATATAAAGTTTTAATCGGCGGAAATTTGAGAGAAGAAAAAAATATATATAACGAAAAAGTTTGGACGGATTCAAGATTCGATATGTATAAAAATTGGTTTGAAGAACAATGTGTAAAAAATAACAAAATTAAATTCTATAACGCAACCGAAGGCGGAATTACAATAAACGGAATGGATAATATAAAATTGGAAGAGCTTATAGAAAAATATAACGATATCGATATTGAAGTTGCGGCAAATAAAAATGACAACGATTTTAAAAGAAAAAAAGAAATATTGATTAATATAAAAAACGGTTTAATAAAGATAGACAATGAAATATCGAAAATAAAACCTTATGTGATAAAAGCGATAGAATTATGCGATAAAATAAACGCCGATTTAAAAAGACATAGACGAGTAGAAAAACTTTTGGAAAATTTAAATGAATACGATATAAAAATATTAAATATAAGCAAAGTTAACGAATTTTTAGGAATAACTATGCAAAAAACCATAAAATCTATAACCGAAGGATTTATTTTTGAAGATGAAAAATACGATAAATCAATCGTCAATTCTTATAAACTTTACGAGGCTATGAAAGAGAGCATAGATTTTAATCGTTATATAATAAAGAGAGCAATTATAAAGATAGACAAAGAATTAAAATAATTTTATATTATATTATTTTGCCGTTTTTCCGATAAATTATTATAATAGTATTTTTAAGGTAAACGAGACATGAAATATATAATGCTTTTTATATTGACTTTTTCACTTTTATTTGCGCAAGGCAATTTGCAAGATAATTTTTGGGATACGATTACTCTTGACCAAATAGAGAGAATATATCCAAACGACAATATTGTTAATCCGTCATCTTATATTATAAGCATGCATTTTGATTTAAACAGATATAGATTAAACGAACCGATAACTATGGAGGTGAGAATATACGCTAAAAAAGGCTCCATAAGTTTTACCAATTCCGACAATCCTTTTAATAATTATCAATTTAAGGTTTACGATAATTATAATAATGAAGTCGTTTCTTCTGACAATTATACTCTTTGGAAATATAAAAACGAAAGAAATATTGGTGGAATCGATAATAGAACTATAACTCTTATGGAAGGCGAAAGTTATTCTTATTTTATAGATTTAAATAATTGGTTTCAATTCGATAAAACGGGCAGGTATAGAATAGAAGGCAGTTTTAACCCGATGCCCGATATAAGCGGAAACTTCTCTATGGTTGCCGACACTTCTTATTTTTTGGTGGATTCTCCTAGACAATATAATGAGCAGAATATTCGTCCTTCAGATAATTTGGCTACGAATAATAATTTGCCATTTTATTATCCTTCTCAAGTCGTGTCGAACACTTTATTTTCTATGAAGAATAAAAGTTGGAGCAATTATTTTAATTATATGCATTTGCCTTCGATTATCAGCATAAGTCAAAGGTATAGCGAAGCTTATAGAAATAATTTTAGCAATACTTATCTTGAAGATTTTACCGATTTTGGAGTAAGCCAAAAGGCGAGAAATTTAAGTTTTCAGGCTTTTTTAAGAAATCAATTTTCGGACAATATAAGCGCCGAAATGATAAGAACGAATTTCGGAAACAACTTTTTAAATAATTTGGAAGAGGCTTATAAATCGAGCAATATAAGGGAATTGGCAATAAGATTCGACATTTTATATAGAACTTCTTTGCCCGAAGAGAGAAAAATTTTATTCGAAGAGTTCAAAAAATATATGGCTTCCGCTTACGATAGACAGGTTAGAAATCAATTTATAGCGGAACTTCAAAGAGATATAATTGCTACCGAAGATGCCAAAGAAAAAAATCATTACAGAACGATTTTAGAGATGATTCAGCAAGAATATGACCCGGCTACCATATATACGCTGCTAAATTATAATATAGACAAAATTACTATAACCGAAGAATATGGTTTACGGAGAGCCGAAGTGGAAACGAGATTATTCCATAGGTTTTTTAATATGAATAACGGCAATATATACGACCCTGTCGTAAAAAGAATATTCATTTTAAGACAAATGGGACAATATTGGTATATAGTAAATTATTACGACAGCATAGTCAATTAATAAAGTAATTAAATCTATTTGTCGTTATAACCGTTTGGATGATTCTTATGCCATCTCCAAGCGGTTTCTACTATAGTTTCTAAAGAAGTTATTTTAGGAGTCCATCCCAATACTACTCTAGCCATTTCGCTGCTCGCTATCAACTCCGAAGAATCGCCATCCCTTCTTGGACAAATTTCCACCGGTATTTTATGTCCCGTAACTTTTCTTGCAACTTCTATAACTTCCTTTACGCTAAATCCCTTTCCGTTTCCCAAATTGCATGCCAAACTTTTGCCTCCGTTTTTAAGATAATTCATAGCGACTATATGAGCCAAAGCCAAATCGCATACATGAATATAATCTCTTAAGCAAGTTCCATCCGGAGTAGGATAATCGTCTCCGAATATTTTTATAGACTCTCTTTTTCCCAAAGGCACTTGAAGTATCAAAGGTATTAGATGCGATTCAGGATTATGGTCTTCGCCTATATGCCCGTTCGGATGCGCTCCCGAAGCGTTAAAATATCTCAAAGAAACATAATGAAAATCGTAGGCTTTTCTATACCAAGTTAATATTTTTTCCAAAGCGAGTTTGCTATCTCCGTAAGGATTTGTAGGTTCTTTTCGGAATTCTTCTTTCAACGGGATTCTTTCGGGCTCTCCGTATACCGCCGCCGTTGAAGAAAAAATAAAATTTCTAACATTCGCTTTAACCATACAATTTAACAGAGTAATTGAATTTGCAAGATTATTCGAATAATATTTACCGGGATTTTGAACGCTCTCACCAACCTCTATATATGCGCATAGATGCATAACAGAATCTATATCATGATTTTTAAAAATTTTGTTGAGTAAATTTGCATCTCCGATATTTCCTTCATAAAAATTCTTGCATTCCTTTACCGCTTCCTTATGTCCGTATTCTAGCGAATCTATTATAACGACTTCTATATTTTGTTGTAAAAGTTCGTTAAATACATGCGAGCCTATATAACCCGCTCCTCCGCAAATTAAAACCGCCATATTAATGCTCCTAAATTAAAAAATGTAAAGCAATTATAATTAAATTATAAAAAATGTCAAAATGATTTTTAATTAAAAATTTGTAATTTAAATAACGCTTGACAGAAAATTAAAATATAATACAATTTAATTCGATAGGGGAGCTTTAAAAGGCTGAGAGGAAACGAAAGTTTCGACCCTTATAACCTGTTTGGGTAATGCCAGCGTAGGGAACACTCTCATTATAAGAATAAATAAAATGAGATTCTTTTCTAAAGTTGGTCTTGTTTTATTTATTGAATATCGAAACAAGATTAAACTACATTTCAAACGGTTATAAAAATCACTTTAATTAATTTTTATTACGCCAAAGGCATACTTTTGGTAAAGGAGTTTTTATGACTTACAAATTTTTCATCACAATTTTAATATTATTGGCGCCGCTCTCGTCTTGCAAAAATAATATTAACAAAGAGATTAAAGACGAGATAACGGTTAATTTGGAGTATGAATTAAAAACTATAGACCCCACTTTAAATAACAGTTCTTATGGGTTTATATATATTAATCATGCTTTTGAAGGGCTTCTAAATAAAGATGCGAATAATAGTATAGTTGAAGGCGTCGCCTATAAATGGGAGATAAGCGAGGATAAATTAAAATATACTTTTCATTTAAGAGACAATGCCAAATGGAGCGATGGTAAAAAAGTGAGTGCGAGAGATTTTCTATATTCTTTTAGAAGAGCCGTAGACCCTAAAACCGCATCACCAATGTCTTATTTGATGGAATATATAAAAAACGCCAAAGATATAATAAGAGGTAAAAAATCGGTAGAATCTTTGGGAGTTCTTGCCATAGACGAAAACACTTTATTAATAGAATTGGAAGTTCCGACTTTATATTTTTTAGACATAGTGGCTTCGGGTGGAGTATATGTTCCAGTTAGAGAAGATATTATAGAAACATACGGAGACGATTGGACTTGGAATCCTGAAACTTATATAGGAAATGGCGCTTATAAAATGGTAGAAAGAAAACCGGACGAATTAATAGCGTTTGAAATTAATACAAATTATTGGGATTATAAAAGTCAAGTTGCAAAGAAAATTAATTTTGTGTTGATGGCAGACGAATATATAGCTTTAAATGCCGTTAGAACGGGAGATGTGGATTTTTCAATAACCGCTCCCCCAATAGGCGAAATAGACAATCTCATTAAAGATGGGCTTATGGCTGTTAGCGATATTATAGGATGTTATTATATTGATGTAAACACAAAAGACAAAGCGTTATCCGATAAAAGAGTAAGAAAAGCGTTGTCTCTTGCGATAGATAGAAATTATATAATATCCAATATCGGACATGGAAAATTAATCGCAACGGGAGGATTTGTTCCGCCTGTAGTTAATGGATTAAATAAATCGTTTAGAGAAGAGAGCGGAAATTATATAGACATTAATAATCATGCGAAAAATGTGGAAGAAGCGAAACGATTGATGGCAGAAGCCGGTTATCCGAACGGCGAGAATTTTCCTCCTATAGAATTAAATGTCGGAGCGGGATTTTATACTACCGTAATGGAAGCCGTGCAGGAAATGTGGAAAAATAGTTTAAATGTAGATTTGAGATTGAGAACGGTAGAATCAAAAATAAGTTTGCCTTTAAGACAAGCGGGAACTTATCAAATGGTTAGAGCGAGTTGGACGGGAGATTATAACGACCCTTTGTCTATGCTAACGATAATGACGAGCGACAGCGATTTTAATTACGGCGGATTTTCTAATGAGAGATACGACAGTTTAATTGAATACGCTAAAACTTCGACAGACGCCGAAAAGAGAATGGAAGCTTTAAGGGAAGCGGAAGCTATACTATTTGACGAAGTTCCGATTATACCTTTTATATACAGAACGGATTTTCTAGTAGTTGATAATAAACTTAAAAATTATATAGACGAACCTTTGGGAAGATATAAATTTAATTACGCTTATATAGAGGAGTAATATTAAAATTCTTATTCTTTTTTAATAATAAAAAAGGATAAGAATTTTTTATTTCTTTTTATAAAGCAAATGGAAATTTAAAAAACATTTTCTAAAAAGAAAGAATATCTATAAATACCGAGAAATCGTTGCTCAAATATTTATCCGATATCTTCAAATTGTATTTTATATTTAAAGATTTTAATATTTCTTTTGTAGTTTTTAATATGTCTTCTTTTTTATAATAATAATATTTATCTCCGTATTTTTCCTTTCCTGAAATATCGAGCAAGTTAAAACAGACTCCTTTTCTTGCGGCGATTAAAAATAGTTTAACAGCGTCTTTTAAAAACTTGTCGTTATTTCCAAGATTCAAATTAAAAATACCCGAAGAATATATATAATCGAATTCTTTTTCCATATCGTGACTGTTAAAAAAATCTAAAGTCATAAACTGCGGATTAATATTTTTAAAAGTTTTCATTTTTGCTCTTTCAATCATTTCGGGCATTATGTCGATTCCTATATAGTATAATTTTATATTTTTATCGTCTATATATTTTGCCAAACTTCCGAGTCCGCATCCGACATCCAACAATACGGAAGATTCTAAATTAAAATGTTCCGTAAAAATTTTGAATCTCGATTTTTGAGCGTCTTCCGATTCCCAATCCAAAACCTGATATTCGGGCATGTTAAAATCTTTTACTCTGTTTATATAATGTTCTATTATTGCCGATTTTTTATTTTTCATTTTTAATTTTCTACATTTAATTTATAAATAGTCGTTTGATTATATTCTCTGCCTGATTTAAATATTATATTAGGAAAATGTATAAAATTTAAAGATGCCGGTAAAAATTCTGTTTCGAGGCAAAATGCGTTATGTTTATTTAAAACCGTTTCTCTCACTTCTCTATTGTTAAGCATATTTCCCGAATAAAAATGCATAGCGGGTTTCGTAGTGCAAAGTTCCAAACTAATTCCAGTTTTCTCGCTATAAACTTTCGCTTTCAATTTGTTTATATCTTCGTTTCCAAATATAAAACAGTTGTCATAACCGCCCGATGCATCGATATCCGTTCCTATTTTTTTTGTTTTATTAAAATCGAAAGGAGTATTTTCGGTTTTCAAAATCTCTCCCGTAGAAACATATTCTTCATTTACGGGCAAATAAAATTTTGAATCTATAAACAAATCATGCTCGTATATAAGTCCTTCTCCGTTTAAATTCCAATAAGAATGATTCGTTAAATTAATCGGAGTTTCAGCTTCCGATGTCGCAAAATATTTTATTATTATTTCGTTATCGTTCGTTAAAGAATAAGTTATTTCTATTTTTAAATTGGCAGGATAACCGTCTTCGCCGTCTTTTAAATTGCAAGAAAATATAACGGTTTTATTATCCAAACTTTTTGAATCGAATTTTTTAAATGAAATTCCTTCTGTTCCGCCATGCAAATGATGTTTATTATTGTCGTTTTTCGAGAGTTTATAAATTTTATTATTAAGTTTAAATTCTCCGTTTATCGTTCTATTCGCTACTCTGCCTACGGAAGAGCCGATATAATCATGCGGATTTAAATAAAAATTATAATCGTCGCTTCCGAAAGAAACTTGAACCTCTTTATTATTTTTATCTTTTATAAAAACTCCCGTAATCGAAGCGCCGATGTCGGTTAATTTTAATATCATTCCGTTTTCGTTTTTTAATTGATACAATAAATATTTGTCTCCGAATTTTTTAATTTGCATAATTTTCCTTTTTAATCTTATTTTATTTATTTTGTTTTTTATTATCCAATTATAATTATAAAGTATAATTAGTCAATAAATATATTGAATTTTTTATATTCTACATATAATATATATTGTTATTTATTTTAATACTTTAATTTTTATCGTTTAAGGAACAAAAATGAAAGATTTATTAATTGAAATTTTAGTCGAGGAAATACCCGCCGATTTTGCATATCATGCAAGTTTAAGTTTTAAGAAAATTGTGGAAAACATGTTAAAAAACAACGGGCTTAATTTTAAATCCATAACTTCTTTTACAACTCCAAGAAGATTGTCGGTTTTAGTCGAAGAGATGGATGAAAAATCAAAAGACAATATTATAGAATCGAAAGGACCTTTATTTGAAAGCGCAGTTAAAGACGGAATTTTAACTAAAGCGGGAGAAGGTTTTTTGAAGGCAAACGATATTGAAATTAAAAATATTAACGAAATAACCGAAGAAGAATCTTTTGGCAAACCTTATTTAAAAGAATTAAACGGCAAAAAATATATTTATGTTAAAAAAGAAAAGAAAGGAATAGAAACTAAAAAATTATTCGAAGAGAATTTGGAAAATATAATCGCAAGCATAGATTTTAAAAAGAAAATGAGATGGGGCGAAAAAGATTTTGCATTCGTTCGTCCAATAAGAAATGTAGCGGCGTTATTTGGAAACGAAATTATAAAAACTACTGTTGCGGGAATCGAAACCAACGATAAAATCACGGGACATAGATTATTGTCTCCCGAATTTGAAAAAATAAATAATCCGAAAGATTACGAGGAAATTTTATTAAAAAAGCATGTCATAGTTTCGAGAGAGAAAAGATTAGAAAGTATAATAAATCAACTTACGAAAATAGAAAATGAAAATAACTGCGAGGCTGTGTCGAAGAAAAAAGTTTCCGAAATAGTCGTAGATTTGACGGAAGAACCTTATTTACTAACTGCAAAATTTGATTCTAAATTTTTGGAAGTTCCTAAAGAAGTTTTAACGAGCGAAATGATAGAACATCAAAAATATTTTCCGTTATGCAATAAAAACGGCGATTTAACCAATATTTTTGTCATAACCGCCAATCAGCCTAAAACTCCGCAAATAATAGCGGGAAATATAAGAGTTTTAACGGCGCGACTTTCGGACGGAAGATTTTTATATCAAGAGGATATTAAAAAAGGCATGGACGAAATGAACTCCCGACTTTCGATGCTTATGTTTAGAAAAGAACTTGGAAGCGTTGCGGATAAAGTTAAAAGACTCGAAAAAAATGCAGAAAATTTAATAACTAATTTGAATTACGATAAGGATAAAGAAAATATTTTAAAAGCTATAAAATATATGAAATCCGATTTGGTAAGCAATATGGTTTATCAGTTTCCCGAACTTCAAGGAATAATGGGCTCTTATTTTGCAAAAGATATGGGATTAAACGATGAAATATCTTTGGCGATTAAAGAACAGTATAAACCTATGTTTGCCTCAGATAATATTCCATCCAACGATACGGGAAAAGCGATAGCGATTTTGGATAAAATTGACAATATAACGGCGGGATTTTATGTGGGTGATATTCCTACCGGTTCTCAAGATCCGAACGCATTAAGAAGGCAGGCGCTTGGAATAATAAATATTTTAGTGAAGTCAAAAAAACATATAAGTTTAAAAAAGTTAATCGAAGATTCTATTAATTCGATGCCAAAAGAAGCGAAAAATAATAAAAGCGAGGATTTGACAAAAGACATATTTGAATTTTTTAAATCGCGGTTTGAAAACGATTTGCATTTTTCTAAAGATTCTATATCGGGCGTGCTTTCTACCGAAATAGACGATATATATGACGCCTATTTGAAAATATCCGCAATAGACGAGTTTAGAAAGAAAAACGAAGAATTATTTGCAAATCTTTTATTGGTATTTAAAAGAGTAAAAAATATAATAAAATCCTCTCACAATTTGATTTTTGAAGAATCCGTTTTGGAAGAGAAAGCCGAAAGAGAATTATATAAAATTTATAAAGAAAAAGAAAACGAAATAAAAAAACTTATAGAAAATAAAGAATACGAAAAAACTTTTTCCACGCTTTCGAGTTTATACGAACCTTTGGATAATTTTTTTAAAGAGATTATGGTTATGGCAGAAGATGATAAATTAAAAAATAACCGAATCGCTCTGCTCTCTTTGGTAGATAAGATATTTAAGAATATGCTTGATTTTTCAAATTTGGTTAAATAAAAAATAATTGACGAAATGAATTTTTAAACCATTTTTAAATGTTAATAGTTAAAATTTCACCTTAATTACTTCTTGCGTATTTTACTAAATCTTTTGGATAATATTGGTTATCTAAATATTCGCTATCATCTAAATCTAAAAGATAGGTTAATGCTGCAGCTTCTAAACACCAATAACCAAAATATGTTTTTGCTTTAGATTTATGAGATTCATACCAATATGTATTTTTATTATTTAAATACCATGTATCTAAATATAATTTCATTGATTTTTCGGCTTCTTTTTTATTATTTTTATAATTTTTTATAATATTTTTTAATAAAAAATATTTTTCCCATTTTATAGCGTAAGTATCATAATCGCTTGAATTAAACAAAAATTGTATAATATAGTCATTAAATTCATCGCTTTCTTTTATAATACTTTCTAATTTTTTTATATCCTCGATATTAAATATGATAGTTAAAGATAGAGTATTTAATATACTATTATAACTAACTGATTCATAATCCCATGATTTAATAAATATATTTATCATATCATTATAATCATTAATTAATAAAGACACATCCTCGCCTATAGAATATTTAGCCATAATTTTTTGAAAAAGCAAAGTAGACATAAATTCTAAATCTACTTCATCGTTTATATCTTTTTCTAATTCTAACATGTATTTTTTAAAATAATTAATATTTTTAATATTATCTCTCATAATTATTTATCTCCATATTATTTAATTATTCACATATTTTATGTTTTTTATTTACTTTATCAAATATATAATTTCCACTTTTATCAAGTAATTTATAAATGGTATTATCTAAATTTTCATCAATCTCTGATACCATACTTTTTACTTTTCCTTTATTGAATGCGTCTTTAATTTTATTATATAATTCAAAATCTGCCCCGCAATATGATTTAAGTCTTTTTCTTATCCAATTTTTACACATTTGTTTTCCATCATCTGTTTTTATTAATTTGGAACTTCCATATTTAGAATCAACTATAATAAATCCACCATTTTTCTCAAAAATGCTATCTATTCCTTGATGTCCTTTATCTTTCATATTTTTAGGCATATTTTTGGGACAAATTAAGTTCCATCCCCTATTTAATACCTTATCTAAAGCTGTAAACTGTTCTCCAATATTTCCTTTTTCAGTAGTATTTGATGCTTTCTTTAACGATTCTTTTAATTTTCTAAACCAATTATTTTTAATTATTTTTTTAAAAAATTTAGGTAAAGGAACCTTTTGGATAAAACTAATCATAAATGAAAAATTATAATAAATAAATAACATCAATATAATGATTATTATTAATAATAAAATTAATAATAATATAATTAATAACATTGTTAAATCAATATTAAATTTAT
>CAZRYV010000050.1:0-13053 GCA_964604385.1 uncultured Brachyspira sp. | reverse complement strand
AAGAGTTTTGATAAACGCATAATATTTCCTTAATTTAAACAGAATTTTGATTAATAATATATTATAAAATTAAAATTATCAACTAAATAAATTATGCAAACTTTGGATTAAAATTTTATTTTAGTTTATATAAATAAAATCCATGTTTTTCGTATTCTGTAGGAATATTCGTATAATTTAAGTTAACAAATCTGTTAAATAAATATATGCTATGCTCATTTTCTTTGTTATGATAAAAAACATCTAAATTTTTTAAATATTGTTCTGACAAAAACATATCGGGTTTTTTATCTAAAAATATTTTAACGGCATTACTATATCCAAAACTTGGATTCCACCAATCGCTTTCATTTGGCAATATCAATGAATTTGTCCATCCTAAATTAGCGTAACCATAAACGAAAGCTCCGCCAAAAGAAGCTATTCCATCATAGCCGTATTTTTTCATGTATTCGGTTATTATATAGGTAATTCCGTTTTTTTCATCATTTTTCGCCGATATCTGTTTGTAAAAATTAGGATTTAAAATATTTGTAAAATTGCTTATTGATATAAATATAACTATGAGAGAATATATAAAAAATATAGATTTAATTATATTAATCATATATTTATAATTTTTAATATATTCTTCTTTTATAGAAAATAATATAATATTTAATCTGTAGAGACTAAAAGGAATTATAATAGACAAAGATGCTACGGCAATCATATGGTGAATAATATCGCTTCTGTTCATATAATAACAATATAGTCCGAGTCCGCAAACGGAACAAAATATTATACTTGGAGAATAAGGCTTAAATTTTTCGCTATATCCAAAATTAAATATTCTCATATCTTTTATATAATAAAGAAATGAAAATAAAAATATTATTATCGTTGCAATCCAATAGCTTATAGGATATCTTGAACTTCTTTCGGTATATTTTGTCTGCCCCGTAAATAACGGAAATAATAAATCTTTTATAGTTTGAGTTTTTCCGCCTAATATATAAATATTACAAATATTAAGAATTAATAAAGCGGTAAAAATCGATAATATTGAAAGAATGCCAAATAATGCTATATTATAATAAAATTTTTTATCGTTAAAATTTAAATTGTAAGAAAAAACATATATATTTTTTATAAATAACGCTCCTATACAAACCAATCCCGAATCCGCTCCCCATAAAATTCCCAAAGCCGCTAAAACATATTCTATTATAGTTAATAATTTATTTTTTCTGTTATTGATTATAGCTACATATAACATTATAATGCTTGGAAAAAATATTTTTAACGGAAAAACGCTGTAATAATTTTGTCCTATTGTAAAAAGAAAAAATAGAGTAGTCAATATTCCTATTATTCTATAAAACGAATTTTTTATTAATATAAATATAGATAAAATTATACATAAAGAAGATATCCCCGATAATATCGCTATCAATACGGAATAAGACTTTATATTTAATCCGAATATTTTTAAAAACGGATACATAAATAATGCATAATGTCCATGAATGCTATACATATTTTGCTGATAAGGAACGGAATTATAAACCATAAAAACAGAATTGAAATGAGCCGAATGATGATAATTATCGTTTATAGATGGAAAATAGTGATTATACGATATTAATATAACCGATATTACAGCTAGAAAAATTGATATATATTTATTGTATTTATTGTTGGCAAAAATTGTAAATATAATAAATAATAATATAAATTGTATGAAAAGAAGAACTAAATTTTTATTTCTAATAACATGTGTAAAAGCCTGTAATTCCAAAGCCGAATTAATTACGGATAATAGCGAGAATAATACTATAAAATAAATTATGATTTCAGATTTTTCTTTATTTAAAAAATTATTTTGAAAAATTATCTTCTTATATATATTACTAATCAATTATATATTACTAATCAATAAGAAATTTAATGATATAAAAATTAGAGAAATTATATAAGTATTAACATTGCTTAATCCAAATATTTTAAGTAAAACCGCTATTATAACGGTAGATAGCATCGCAAATATAAATTTTATTATAAAATTATTTAGAATATCAAATTCAAAATTATAATTAATCGGCATACATGTATTTTTAAATAAAGATATATATTTATTTAAAAAAGTCTTAACTAATAAATAAATTAATAAACTTGGAATTAAAGAGAGAAAATATATATAAAAATTAGGTTTCATTTTCAAAGTGTATTTAATATCTATTTTTTCTTCGATTAATTTATCGGAAATAAAATTACCAAAAGGATTTCCTATTGAGCGCATTTTTATTTCTTTAATAAATTTCGGTAGATTAGAAAAATCGGGATATACATCATATATATCGCTATGTTTAAAAATTTTATCGTAATATCCCATTTTAAAACTATAGCTATAATTTGAAATGTTTTCATTATTTAGCAAATAATTTTTTAATTCATTTTCGTTTTCAAAATCCGAAGTTATTAATTCTAAATTATTTAATTGCAAAGTTTCGTTAATATTTAATAAAACTTCATTTAAGTATCCAATTCTAATTTGATTTCCTAATATTGATAAAATTATTACCGCAATCGTAAGAATAAAAACAATAGGGATATAAATTTTTATTTTTCATAAAATGACACCTCAATAGATAATTGTATCAATTATATAAATATAAAAATAAAAAAGCAAATTTTTCTTTTAAAATAAATTATAATAAAACTATTAAAGCAAAATATTAATAAAAAACGATTCCCAAAATTGCGGATATTAATATTATAGCTATTATTGGAATTTTTTTTATTTTTAAGAAAATTGATAAAGCGAAAATAAATATTCCGATTGGACTTATATATTTAAAAATGTTTTGAATAAAATCTATATTTTTTAAAATCGAAGTTTCCGTGAGTTTGACAAAAAAAGCGTCTTTTGAAAATGTAATTACAGCAGAACCTATTAAAGCGACAGCGCATACTCTCAAAGCGTTCATTATGCTGTTAAACTGTTCGTTGTCTTTTATGCGATAAAAAAATTGAGAGACTATCATAGTGATAAAAAATGCGGGGACAAATATTCCTAATGTTGCAAAAAAAGAACCGAATACTCCCGCCACTCTATAGCCTACGAAAGTTGCGGAATTAATCGCTATAGGACCGGGCGTGATTTGAGATATCGCTACCAACTTTGAAAATTCCGAAGCGGTTATCCAACCGTAATCTTCCAATATTCCAAGCAATAACGCTATTATAGCGTAGCCGCCTCCGTAAGTAAATAATCCCAATTTTGCGAAAACATAAAAAAGCCTGAAATAAATCATCATAACCTCGTAATTATTTTCTTGTTGATTAAATAATAAATCCATCCGATTAATGCAGAAAGTAAAAGCGTATATATGACATTAAAATTAAAAAATACCACGAGAATAAAACTAAATATAAAAAGCATAACGGTAAATTTATTTTTTAAAACTTCCTTTCCCATACCGTAAGCGGATAATAATATAAGTCCCGCTATCGCTCCTTTGATTCCTAAAAAAGCCTTGTTGACATATTCCAAATTCTGAAACCTTTCAAATATTGGAGCTATTATAAGTATTATTAAAAAAGACGGAGTCATTACGCCAATTCCTGCCATGATTCCTCCAAATATTCCCGCTACTTTAAAACCTGTTAATAAAGAAGTATTAACCGCTATAACTCCCGGAATACTTTGAGCTAAAGCGAAAACATCGATTATCTCTTCTTTGGTTAAAAATTTTCTTTTGTTTACAAATTCGTCTTCCATTATAGGAAGCATCGCAAGTCCTCCGCCTATTGTTACTAATCCTATATAAAAAAAAGATATAAACATAGTAAAAAAAGAAGCCTTTTTTATATTATTGTTTTTTTTCATTTCCATAATTTTATTTTCCATAATATTTATTAATATTTATTTTAAATTATTATACTTTAATATTATAGACTATATTAATTTAATTAATTGTCAATAATCAGATATTTGATTTAATTTTTAAGTTAATCCTTGACTTTATAACGATATAGTTTATACTAACCATAAATAACCATAAAATATATAATATTAAAATCGTTTGTATATGTCAAATTTATGTTTTAAAGTGTTGGATTGGGATTTCTTTTCTCCAAATATGAATAAGGAATATATTTTAAATAGATTAAACGAAAATATAAACATATCCTACGGAGATGCGATTCCCGATTTGGATTTTATACCGAGAGCGCAGAGAAGGAGATTCAGTCAAATTACAAAATATGTTTTTGAATCGGTTAAAAATCTTATAAAAGTAAACGAACAGATTCCGATTTTCTTCGTTTCAAAATACGGCGAGATAAATCAGCAGTTTAATATGTCGAAAAAAATAGTGACTGAACATGAAGTTAATCCCGCTCTATTTAGTTATTCCGTTTTCAACACCGCTATAGGACAACTTACAATATTTTATAAAAATAACGAACGAGCGATTTCAATTACTTGTTATGATAATTTTTTAGATACGATTTTATTGCAGGCGATTGCTTTTTTGAATGATTCAGGTAAAGATAAGGCGCTTTTAATCGTGGCGGATGAAAAACTTCCTCAAAGTTATGAAGAGATATCTAAAGACAAAAATTATTCTTTTGCATTTTCGTTTATTATATCTGCAGACAAAAACGAAAGCAATATAAATATTGAAATAATCGACAATAAAAATAAAAACGATGAAAATATAATAATAGATTTTATAAAATTCATATCTACAAATCAGACTAATTTAAAATTAGGAAATATTGAATTAAATAAAATTAAGGAGAAGTAAAAATGAATATTGAAGATGAAATTAAAAAGATAATCATAGAGGTTGCAAATCTTGAAGGAATGACTATAGACGATATCTGCAATGACGAGCCTTTGTTTGGAGAAGAGCTTGGACTCGATTCTATAGACGCTTTGGAGATAGGAGTAGCCGTCAGGAAACATTTTGGAATAACATTTTCCGATATTGAAGAAAATAATAAAAAATATTTCTATTCGGTAAACACTTTGGCAAAATATATAAAAGAAAATTCTTCCAAAGAAAATTAAAAGAATTTAAAGAAGAAAGTAAAAAATAAAGAAAATTAAACAGAATAAAATTAAATAAAATTGTGAGGAAATCAATATTATGAGAAAATTAAGCGAAACAAATTTTTATTTATTGAAAGATTCCGAAGAAACTTTTTTAATTCATAAAGAAAATAAATATCAGATAAGTTATAAAGATTTTGTAATAGATATTGCAAAGTCGCTAGAATATATTTCCAAATTAGATAAAGATACGATTACTATTTTTATAGACAATGCATATTATTTTATAGTCGTTTTGTCGGCATCTCTTCTGCTTAAAAAGAAAGTCAACGCTCTTAATAATAACAGTCCGAAATATGTTGAAAGCATAATAAATGATTCTATGATTTATATATCGGACGATGAAAAATCACAAATTTCACTTAAAGAAATATTTGACGGAGAATATAATGAAAAATGGATTGATTTTTTGAAGTCGAATAAAATAGACGAAAATATGAATATAAATTTCTACACTTCGGGTTTTACGGGATTTCCAAAATTAATCGAAAAAACTTTGAAACAGTTCGAGGCGGAGGCTCTTAAAATAATCGGAGAGTTTGGGGATAGTTTGAAAGATTCGATATTCGTATATAGCGTTCCTCATTATCACAGCTACGGTTTCGTTTTCAATTTTTTAGTTCCTTATATTTTGGAATTAAAATTTTTAGATAATAGAATAAATTATTTGGAAACTTTGAATAATTTTGAAGAATATAAAAATATTACATTTATCACCAATCCTGCATTTTTGAAAAGAATCGACAAATCTTCGTTAAAAATAAAATCAAAATGGAATGTTTTTTCTTCTACGGGAGCTTTGGATAAAGAAACGAGCGATTTATGTATTGAAACTTTTAATACTGACGCAATAGAAATATACGGAAGCACAGAAGGCGGAGGAATGGCTTACAGAAAGAGAAGCGAAAAAGAGCTTTGGACGAGATTAAAAATAGTAAAACTTAAAGTTAATAAAAATGGAAGTTTATTCTGTTCTTCGGGTTATACGGGAGAAGGATTTTGGGTGCATGTAGGCGATGTGGTAGATATGAAAAACGAAGACGAATTTGAGCTTTTGGGAAGAGAGGATTCTATAGTAAAAATCGAGGGAAAAAGAATAAGCGTTCAACAAATAGACAGACAAATATTGGAAGACAAAAATTTTAAAGACAGTTATACCGTTTACTGCAAATCGGATAAGAGAGAATATGTTGCATCTTTTATAGTTCTTAACGATATTAACGCCAACGAAGAGAAGATGAGAAAATATATTAAAGATTATTTGAAAGGTTATTTTGAGAAAATAGTAATTCCTAAAAGAATATATTTTACGGATAGAATTCCAAGAAACGAATTGGGAAAAATAGAAAGAAAAAAACTTGACGAGATAATGGAAAAGTTTGAAGTTTTAAATAAATCTTATGAAATCTGAAAACTATAATTTAAAATGCAAAAAAGAAAATATATTTATCGCCGAAATATTTATATCGGAAGATTCGCCATATTTTGACGGACATTTTGAAAATTTTAAATTGTTTCCAGCCATAGCTCAAATTAAAATAGTAGTCGATATAGCGAAAGAAATTTTTAATACGGATTTTACAGTTCAAAAATTATCGAAAGTAAAATTTGTTAATATGATATATCCGAATACTAAAATTAATATAGAAGGACATTATTTAAATGACAATATTTCTTTCAAGATATACGATAACGATAAAAAATATTCCGAAGGCAAAGTTTATCTTAAATTATTATGAAACATTGGACTGAAGAAAAAGAAATAGGCAATAAATGGAAAATAAATCTTTCAAGAATCGTTTATAAAATAATCGGAAGAAATTTAATGATAATTTATTTAATATTTCCTGTAAGCATAGTCTATTTTATTTACGCTAGAAACAGAATAAAAGCCTCGAGAGATTTTTTAAAAAGAATTTCAAAATACAATAAAAAAGTAAAATCTAATATTTTTCATTCGTATAAACATTTGGTTTCTTTTATAGTTTCGATATGCGAAAAATACGCCGCTTGGAACGGAGATATACCTTTGAAAGATTTGATATTAAAAACAAAAGAAGATTATAATAAGGTTATAGATTTGCTTAAAAGTAAAAAAGGAATGATAATACTATTTGCGCATTTGGGAAATATAGAACTTTTAAAAGCTCTAGCTGCGATAAACGAGGGCAATCCGATAAAAAATTGCAAAATCAACATATTAATGGATTTTAAATTAAATAAAAATGTAAATATTCTTATAGCGTCCGCTAAAAATAATAAAAATAATTTTGTCGATTTTATAGACGCTGCAAATATCGGTCCTGATGCGATAATAACGATGGAAACTAAATTAAATAATGGCGAGATAATAGCGATAGCGGGAGACAGAACTTCAAATAAAAGCGAAAAATTTAATTCGGTTAATTTTTTAGGCGAAGATGCGCATTTTCCTTACGGAGCTTTTTTAATTCCCGTTTTGCTGAAATATCCGACTTATTACTTTTTTGCTTTAAGAGAAAACGATAAAATTATTCCGAAGAAATATGATTTTTATATTTTTGAATCGAAAATTATTTCAATGATTCAAAATACAAGATTAAATAAAAACGATAAATCAAAAACCGTGCTTGAACTGACTGAAGAATTTGCAAAAATAACGGAGAAAATGCTTATAAAATATCCTTATCAATGGTATAATATGTATTATTTTTGGGATAAATCAAATTAATGAAATTCAAAATAAGGAAGTTAATTACAATGAAAAAAATTTTTATTTTAATATGTTTTTTATTTTCTTTTTTATTATTAACGGCGCAAAATAAAGGCGGATATAAAGACAATAAATTATTAAATCATAAACTGATAAAAGGAAATTATAAACAAACCGTATATTTAAATAGAGTTAAAAAGCCTTTTAAATCTTCGGGGGAATTTTTTATCGCAAACGGATACGGAATTTGTTGGTTTACTAAAACTCCAAAAGAATCCGTAACCGTAATGGGGGAAAAAAATATATATCAAATACTTCCGAACGGAGATAAAAGAATAATATCAGATTCAAGCGACGCTTTATTTTCTAAAATAGCGGACATAATGAAATCGATTTTTAGCCATGACGAAAATACGATTAAAGATTATTTTGACGAAAGCGAAGACGAAAACGGAATTAAAATTTATATTCCAAAAGATAACGAATTAAAAAAAGTTCTAAATAAAATAGAACTAGAAATGTCGGATAAAGGTTATATCAAAAGAATAAAAATATTTAACAGAAACGGTTATACGGAATATGTAATGGATATTTTATATGCGGGAAACGAGATAACAGATAATGAAAAAAAATATTTTGAATAAAAAAGTTATCTTATGGCTAATCGTTCATTTGTCCGTTTTTTTTATATTTTTATTTAGATTCGATTATAGAGCGAAAATAGACACAAATTTTTTATCAATCGCTCCAAGATTCGAAGAAAGCGAGGATTTTCAAAAAAGTATAGAAACATTTTTTTTACAGAATTCGAGCGAGGTTAGAATTTTAGTCGAAAGCGAAGATTTTAATAAAGCTAAAAATTCTGCTGTGGAAATAGAAAATAATATAAAACAAAATTATGGAAATGTTGCGGTTAATTTATATTCTAAAAATTATGACGATATTTTACAAACTATTATAAAGTATAAATATCAGCTTATTTCAAAAGAGATAAGAGATTTGCTTTTAAATAATCAAGGCGAAAAAATAGCGGAAAATGGCATCGCCAATTTTTACTCTCCTTTTTTTATTCCGATAATCGACAATATTGAAGACGACCCTTTTTTTGTATTAAATTCAAAAATTATGGAACTTCTTAAAAATAATAATGTCGAAGTAAGGGAAGGAGTTTCGTTTGTAAATTATGAAGAAAAATTTAATGTTTTATTAAGTATAGAAATTCCTGAAAAATTTGACAATATGATTTTTTTTGACGAATTAACGCAATTGTTAAAAAAAATAGAAAACGATAAAGAAGTAAAAGTATATGTTTCGGGAGTTCCGATTCATGCATATTATAGTCAAAAATCCGCTCAAAGAGAGATAACGATAATATCCTCCGTATCTTTAGTTTTTATATGTTTAATATTTTTGATTATATTTAAATCTATAAAACCTTATATAATTTCTATGATTTCAATAATGCTCTCCGCCGCCTCTTCGTTTTTTTTACTTTCGGTGTTGCTTAATTCCATTCATATATTTACTTTTGTTTTTGGGACAAGTTTAATAGGAATCTCGCTCGATTATTCGATTCATTTTATAACGGAATGGTATAACGAAAAAGATAAAAAAGAGGTTTTGAAAAAAATATTGCCAAGTATGAGTTTAAGTTTTATAACAACTATTTCAAGTTATTTTGCATTATCTTTAACTTCGCTCTCTCTTTTAAAACAAATCGCATTATTTTCAATATTCGGGCTTACGAGTTCTTTTTTAACTGTGATAATAATATATCCTTTTATTTTTAAAATAGATAATTTAAAAGATAGTAGTTTTTTAAGAAAAAATATTTTAAATAAAAGCAAAAATATATTGCATAATTATATTAATTTTTTAAATATGAAATTTTTTCTATTTTTGATTATATTTATTATTTTAATTTCGATTATCAATATTCAAAAATTGAAAGTTAATTTTTCATCTAATCAACTTTATAACGCACCTGACTTTCTTGTCGAAAACGAAACTGAAATTTATAAAAGATTAAATTCTCCTTTGTCAAAAAATATAATTATATCGAGAGGCGATTCTTTGTCGGACGCTCTTGAAACCGAAGAAACTCTAGAAAATTATTTTACAAATTATAGCGCAATATCAAAAATTTTCTATTCTGAAAAGAGGCAGCGAGAAAATATAAAACTTATTGAAAATAATTTAATGCCAATGTTAAAAAAACAAACAGAATATTTGGGGATTGACGATGAAGTTTATAATAAAATAAAATCGGAATTTGAAATCTCGAAAAACGAAGTCTTGAATATTGAGGATTTAATAGAAAACGCAATCGAGTTAAAAAAAATTATCGTAAAAAATAACGAAAAATATTTTATAATATCGACTACGGAAGAAACTAATTCAAAAATTATAGAAAATGAAAATATAAAAATATTTAATATAAACTCCGAAATAAACGAAGCGTTGGATAAAACCGCAAAAACCGCCATAAAAACGGCGTTTATCGCATATATAATAATATTTGCTTTTATGATAATATTTTTTAATAAAAAACATGCAATAGCGATAATAGTAATTCAAATAATTTCTATTCTTGTAAATTTAAATATTCATTCAATATTTAATTTGAGCATAAATATATTTTCCATATTTGCGCTTATACTTTCTGTGGGAATATCGATAGATTATTGCATATTCTTTTCAAAAAGCAAAGCCGAAAAAGAAGTTACATTTCTTGCAATATTTTTATCTATGATTACGACAGCGTTATCTTTTGGAACTTTGGCTTTCAGCGGATTTATTCCCGTTAAATCATTTGGTTTATTTTTGTTTGTAGGAATATTAACCGCATTTTTATTATCTCCCGTTCTTTTGAAAATCGATTCTTTGACAAAACGAAATCCTTTATAATAATGCATTATTAAAATTATGCCTTATTAATATTGACATTAAAATCTATTAAAATATAATTTGAATATATTTAATATTTTTAAATTGGAGAAACAATATGTTAAAAAATTATATTATATTATTTTTTGTTTTAATAGTTTTATTTATATGTTGTTCTGAAGAAAACGCCGAAAAAGACAAACAAGTGCGACTTGGAATAACAATATATAGCTACAACGATAATTTTTTGTCTTTTATGAGAAGAAATATCGAATCGATGTTAACGGGTAAAGCTTCTTTTATTATGAACGATTCGGAAAATGACCAAGCTAAACAATACGACCAAATAGACGCAGCCATTCAAAGGGAAGTTGACGCTTTGGCTATTAATTTGGTTGACCCTATGTCTGCAAATATGGTTATAGATAAGGCAAAAAAAGCGGGAATTCCTGTAATTTTCTTTAATATAGAGCCTCGATTGGAGCATATTATGAGCTACGATAAGGTTTGGTATGTGGGAACAAGAAGCAAAGAATCGGGAGACATTCAGGGAGAGATGGTATTAAAAGCATGGCAGTCTAATCCAAAATGGGATAAAAACGGAGACGGAAAAATTCAATATCTTTTACTTAAAGGTTTGGCGGGACATCCCGATACCGAAGGCAGAACGGAAAGAATTAAAGCTATATTAACGGAAAACGGCGTAGATTTGGAAGAGCTTGACGAACAAACCGCAAATTGGGATATACTTCAAGCACAAAATATAGCGAATACTTGGATTAAAAAATACGGAGACAATATAGAGTTTATATTTTCAAATAACGATTCTATGGCTTTGGGAGCTTTAAAATCAATTCAAGCGCAAGGTTATAATATAGGAGACGAAAATAAATTTATACCTATAGTCGGAGTCGATGCCATTCCCGAAGTTATAGAAGAGATAAGAAAGGGAGCGATACTCGGCACGGTTTTACAAAGTCCGAAAGACCAAGCAAAAGCCGTTGTGGATATGGTTTTAAATGCGGCTTCGGGTAAGGATGTTTTGGAAGGAACCGATTATAAACTTGACGATGTGAAAGCCGTCAGAGTTCCTTATAAAGCGATTACAAAAGAGAATATAGAAGACGCTTTGGAAGCATATAATTAAGATTTATATTAATACTTTATATGTAAAATAAATCAAAGGACTTGATTTAAAAAATAAAATGTATATACTTAATAATTAGAATATTAATTAAATTTTAAGGAGACTTAAATCATGCGAAAATCTTTAATCTTTTCTATAAGCATAGCGCTTATATCATCCGTCTTGATAATGTCATGCGGAGAAAAAGACGGAAATGCGTCCAATGCGGATGCGCCAACTATCGGAGTAACCATATACCGATATGACGACAATTTTATGTCTTTCGTTAGAAGAAATATCGAAAGTCTTAGTTCGGGAAAAGCTCAATTAATAATGAACGATTCTCAAGGCAATCAGGCGCAGCAAAACGACCAAGTGGATGTTATGCTAAATAGAGATGCAAAAGCTTTGGCAATTAATTTGGTTGACCCTCAAGCGGCTCAAACCATAATAGATAAAGCGAAAGAAAAAAATATACCGGTAGTTTTCTTTAACAAAGAAGCTAGTCCTCAAGCTATGAGCAGCTATGATAAGGTTTGGTATGTTGGAACTAAAAGCGAAGAATCAGGTGATATGCAAGGCGAAGTTGTGGTAAAAACTTGGAAAGCAAATCCGTCTTGGGATAAAAACGGAGACGGCGTTATACAATATGTTTTATTAAAAGGCGAACCCGGCCACCCTGACGCAGAAGCTAGAACTTCTCATGTAACGAAATATATAACCGAAAACGGAATTAAAGTTCAGAAATTGGAAGAATTAAACGCAAATTGGGATACGGCAAGAGCGAAAGATATAGTTGACGCTTGGATGCAAAAACATGGCGACAAAATAGAATTCGTATTTTCAAATAACGATTCTATGGCTTTGGGCGCTTTGCAGTCCGTTCAATCTTTGGGATATAATCAAGGCGACAATAATAAATTTATACCAATCGTTGGAGTTGACGCTATACCCGATATGTTAAACGAAATCAAAAAAGGCACGGTTGTTGGTTCTGTTCTTAATGACGCTTTGAATCAAGCTAAAGCGGTTGTAGATTTGTCTTTAAATGTTTCTACGGATAAAGACCCTTTGGAAGGAACGGATTGGACATTGGATAATGTTAAAGCGGTTAGAGTTCCTTATGTTCCGATAACTATAGACAATATAGAAATTGCTGAAAATACTTATAAATAATTCTCATAACTTTTAAGGGGGTATTAATTTTTTAATATCCCCTGTTTTTTAGTTTTATAATTTATAATTTAT
>CAZRYV010000049.1:0-13225 GCA_964604385.1 uncultured Brachyspira sp. | reverse complement strand
TTAAAATTATATCGTTATTCATAATTTTATTTTATATTAAAAAAGAAAAAATTAATATAACGGTTTTTGAAAGTGGTTTTATTTTGTTTAATAGAAATAATAAACTTAACATATATTAAAATTAATTGGATTTATTTTTTGTAGCGATATCCATCCAAACTGCTAATAATAACACTATGCCTTTAATTATATTTTGCCAAGAAGAATCCAACCCTATAATACTCATTCCGTTATTCAAACTTGCTATAATTAAAGAACCTAATAATGCCCCGAGTATGGCTCCCGTTCCGCCGCTTAAACTTATGCCCCCTATAACGCATGCGGCTATTGCATCAAGTTCGCTATTTAACCCAGTTGATGGGACAGCCGAAGCTAATCTTGCCGTATTTATTATGCCGGCAAAAGCAGCTATAATTCCATTCACAGTAAAAACTAAAAATATATATTTCTTAATATTTATGCCAGAATATTTGCAAGCTTCTGCATTTCCGCCAATTGAATAAACTATTCTTCCATATACGGTATTATTTGAAATATAAGAAGCTATAAAAGTTATTACAAGCATTACTATAACCGGTAAAGGAATTCCTCTATATCCGTTCATCCAAAATACAAATAAAAATGAAACCGCAATAGTAAGGATTAAATTTATTATTAAAGCTCTTTTTTCTTGCAGATTTTCATTTTTAATTATTTTTTTAATATTCAATAAAACATAACAAAAAACGAATATTAATAACAAAATATACGAAACTAAAGGAGCGATATTCCCATTTCCTATAAAATTAAAATTAGAGTTATTAATGGCTAAAGTTTGTCCTTTGGTTAAATATAAAACGATTCCTCTATATGCAAGCAGTCCTGCTAAAGTAACTATAAAAGCGGGAACTTTTCTATATGCAACCCAAAATCCATTTATAGCTCCTATAATAAATCCGAATATCAAAGTAATTGTTATAGTTAAAGTAGAATTAACTCCTGCTCTGAGTAAAATTCCGGCTATTCCACCGAGTAATCCTAACATAGAACCTACGGATAAATCAATATTTGCTGTTATAATTACAAATGCCATACCGATAGAAAGTATCCCCGTTATGCTCATCTGACGAAATAGATTTGATATATTTCTTGAGGACAAGAATCCTCCGCCCGTAATCACTCCAAAAAATCCCCAAAGAATAATTACTATTAAAAATAACATAAATAAATTATATTTTTTTAAGAAGTTTTTAAAATTAAACATTTTTATTCTCCTATTGCTGCTGTCATTATTATTTCTTGGGTTAATCCTTTATTATCCAATGAGGCTTTAATTTGTCCTTCATGCATAACTATAATTCTGTCGCTTAATCCCAATATTTCCGGAAGCTCGGAAGATATAAGTATTACCGAACATCCAGATTCTACTATAGAAAATATATACTGATATATTTCGTATTTAGCTCCGACATCTATTCCTCTCGTAGGTTCGTCCAAAATTAAAATTTTAGGCTTTATTAATAAACTTTTTGCCAAAACGCATTTTTGCTGATTTCCTCCGCTTAAATTTTTAATAGGGGAGCCAAGAGTCGGTATTTTTATAGAAAGTTTTTCTTTATATTCTAAAGCCGCTTTTTTCTCTAATTTTTTATCCAAAACGCCTTTTATAGAATAGTTTTTTATTGTAGAAAGTATTATATTATTCTGAACGCTATCGTTTAGAATTACTCCTTGTGTTTTTCTTTCTTCTGGCACAAAACCAATTTTTAATTTTACGGCGTCTTCCGTTTTATTAATATTTAGTTTATTACCGTATAAATAGCTTTCTCCGACATAATCTCCCGTATAAGCTCCATATATTGCGGATAATAATTCTGTGCGTCCAGAACCTACCAAACCAGAAAAACCTAAAATTTCTCTTTCTTTTAAATAAAATGAAGCGTTATCAACTTTTTTTATATTTGAATTAACTTTATCGTATAAAGTGTAATTTTTTGCTTCAAAAATTATATCTCCTATTTCTCTTTCTCTTCTTGGTATTAAGTTTTCTATATTTCTACCAACCATTAAAGATATTATCTTATCACTATGCATATCGATAGTTTTACCACCTCCTACGCTTACTCCGTCTCTTATTATTTCAACCCTATCGGTTATGGCTTGTATTTCGTCTAATTTATGACTTATATATATTGCACTTAATCCTTTTTCTTTAAGAGAAAAAATTATTTCTATCAGTTTTGAAATCTCTTTTTCTGTTAATGATGAACTAGGTTCGTCAAATATAATTATATTTGCATTTTTAGATATTGCCTTTGCTATTTCAACCATTTGTCGTTCACCCGTTCCCAAATCTTTTATTTTAGATTTAGGGTTTATATTAGGGGCAATAACAGAAAGAGCATTTTTAGCCTTGATATACATTTCTTCTTTATTTAATATTCCAAACTTATTTAAAAAATTGCCTAAAAATATATTTTCCATAACATTCATTTCAGGTATAAGGTTAAGTTCTTGATGTATAATCGCTATGCCAGAATTTTCAGCGTCTTTAATATTGTTAAATCTTATCTCTTTACCGTTAATAAATATACTTCCGTCATAACTTCCAAAAGGATATATACCTGATAAAATTTTCATAAGAGTTGATTTTCCAGCTCCATTTTCACCGCATAATCCCAATATTTCTTGTTTTTTCAATGATAAAGAGATTCCAGACAACGCTTTTACTCCAGAGAAGTTTTTATGTATATCCTTCATTTCAAGAATATAATTACACATTGTTTACCTCTTTAAATTTATGTTAAATGTTTTATGTTATCTGTCAAAAATGAAAAATAACATAAAACATATATTTAATTTTAATCAATTACCGTAAACATCTTCTTTAGTAGCCCAACCGTCTGCTATTACTGTAGCATCCAAATTATCTTTAGTAACTTTTATAGGCTCTATATAAAAAGTTGGAACATCTTTATAACCGTTATTTAATGAACCGTTACTTTCTACAGATTCCCCTTTAGCCAAAGCTATAGCAGCTTTTGCGCATTCTACGGCTATTTTGTTTACGGGTTTATAAACTGTAACGGCTTGTTCGCCTTTAGCTATTCTTTGCAAAGCTGCTAAATCCGCATCTTGCCCAGAAACGGGAACTTTGCCGGCAAGTCCTTGAGTTTTTAAAGCCTGAACTGCGGCACCTCCTATAGCGTCATTTGCAGCCACTATGGCGGTAACATTATTGTTTTGAGCGGTTAACATATCCTCTATAATCTGTAAAGCCACATCGGGAAGCCAATCTTTTGTTGATTGTTCGCCTATAAGTTCTATATCTCCTCTGTCTATATAAGGTTTAAGAGTATCCATAGTCCCTTTTCTAAAAAATCTAGCGTTATTATCCGTTGGTGAACCTCCTAGATAATAAAAGCGTCCTTTATTCGTAACTTCTAAAACACCTTCCGCTTGCATGCGTCCCACTTTTTCCAAATCAAAAGTTATGTAATGAGCTACATCGCAATTATTTATCATTCTATCATATGCTAAAGTGGGTATTCCGTCTTGAGAAGCTTGAATAATCGCAGGCGATAAACTGTTCCCGTCGTTAGCTATCACGACAAGAACATCTATATTTTGCGCTATTAAATTCTCTATATCGGCTAACTGTTTGGTAGCATTACCGTCGCTTGAAACATAAATAACCTCCGCTCCAAGTTTTTCGGCTTCTTCTACAAAATAATCTCTGTCTTTTTGCCATCTTTCTAACCTTAAATCATCTAAAGATAAACCTATCTTTATTTTATTTGTATTAGAATCTTGCTTAGAACATGATACGAAGCATAAAGCAAAAATAATGATTAACAATAAATTTTTAAAATTTTTCATGAGTAAACTCCTTAAATTTAATTATTATAAATAAATTGATTTAATTTAGCTTCAAGTAATTCTTGATTTCCGCTTGGAAGCTCTTTCTCTTCTAAATTAATGGCATAATCGAATAATTCTTCAAACGAAGTGGATTTGCTTTCTATTTTTTTACCTATTCCACTGTCGTAAGAACTATATCTTTCTGCTATAAATTTATCAAAAAAACCGTCTTTAACGATTTTGTCGGCTATTCTTAATCCCCAAGATAAAGTATCCATTCCCGCTATATATGCATGAACCAAATCTTCCATAGTATGAGAAGGTCTTCTAACTTTAGCGTCAAAATTAAAACCGCCGTTTTTTAATCCTCCATTCTTTATAATTTCTATCATCATAAATATGGCATCGTAAATATTCGTTAAAAACATATCGGTATCCCATCCTAAAAATGTGTCGCCGTAGTTTATATCAACCGAACCTAATTTATTATGATTTCTTGCAACCTGCATTTCATGTTGCATAGTATGCCCCGCAAGGGTGGCATGATTTACTTCTAAATTAAGTTCAAAATATTTATCAAGTTTATAATGATATAAAAACTCTAAAGTTGTAGAGGCATCGAAATCGTATTGATGTTTGGTAGGCTCTTTAGGTTTAGGTTCTATAAAGAATTGTCCTTTAAATCCTATTTTTTCTTTATATTCCACAGCCATGGATAAGAAATAAGCCAAATGTTCCAATTCTCTTTTCATATCCGTATTTAAAAGAGTTTCATAACCTTCTCTGCCTCCCCAAAATACATATCCTTTAGCGTTCAATTTTTTAGCTATATCCATAGTTTTTTTAGTTTGTGCAGAAGCTATTGCAAAAACATCGGCATATGGACTCGTGGCCGCTCCGTGCATATATCTTGGATTAGCAAATAAAGAAGAGGTAGCCCATAAAAGCTTTTTTCCCGTTTTATTCATATTCTCTTCTATAAGCCCGACTATAATATCGAGTTTTTCATTAGTTTCTTTTAAACTTTTACATTCCGGAGCCAAATCCCTGTCATGAAAGCAAAAATAATTTATACCCAACTTTTGCATAAACTCGAATCCGGCGTCCACCCTCATTTTAGAAGCATCAAGCGGTTCTTTGTCGTTCCAAGGTCTTGTAGCCGCAGCATTTCCAAAAGGGTCGCTACTGCCCGAAGCCAAAGTATGCCACCAACTCATTGCAAACGGCATCCATTCTTCCATAGTTTTATTTCCTATGATTTCGGACGCATTGTAATGTTTGAAAGAAAAAGCGTCTTTAGAATCTTTACCTTTATAAAGCGCTTTTTTAATACCTTTAAAATATTCCATCTTTTCACCTCAAGTAATATTATTAGTAATATTAATTTATTTAATTAATAAAATCAAATTACTAATATAGTATAGTTCATTTTAAATATTTTGTCAATACCTAAATTAATTTTATTTATTTTTTTCTTTATGTTTATTTTTAATTTTTATTTAAACTATTTAAAAACATTATCCTCGTATATATAGGGGAAAAAATTAATTAGCCCCGCTCCAATTAAAGAGGATTTATCGCCGAATTTAGATTTTATAATCATTATATTAAATTGTGAATGAAAATTATTGTTTTCAAAAATCTCTTTATTTATATATGGTGATATTTTATCCAAATAATTGGTTATTTTTCCGCTTAATATTATTTTATTTGAATCGTATATTGCAAGCAGGCTTCTTATTCCCGTTCCTAAAATTTTACCGTATTCTTCTATAACTTTTTTACAATTACTATCTTCGCTTTCAAAAAGTTCTTCTATATTTTTTAAATTAATTTTATATTTATTCATAAGATTTTTAAGTCCGTCATAAGAGGCGTATCTTTCAAAACAACCTTTATTTCCGCAATTACATGGTTCTCCGTTCATAATAATAGTAAAATGTCCTATCTCACCTGCAAATCTATGAGCTCCTTTTAAAAGTTTTCCGTCAACTATCTGTCCGCCTCCCACTCCAAAATTGGAAATCGATATCAACATATAATTATTTTTATCCATTTCTTTAGACAAAAAAAATTCTCCAAGCACGGCGCTATTAGCTTCGTTTTCAAGTAAAATTTCTAAATTCAATTCTCTTTCCAAATTGCTTATATTAATATTAGTTAAACCTAAATTTGTGGCGTATAATATATTTTTTCTATCAAAACTTATATTGCCGGGTATGGAAATTCCAAGTTTTTTTATATCTTCAGATTCCGCCAAATTATTTCTATAATCGTTTACCACAAGTTTTATAATTTCTAAAAAATTGGAATTATTAATCGCATAGTCGTATTCTTTATAGAGATAAAAATTACCGTTCATATCCACAATGGCAATTTTTATAATGTTAATATCTATATCTATAGCAAGAGATTTTTTATTATATAAAGCGGTTTTCCATACTTGAGCTTTTCTGCCGACAAGTCCTCTTTTATAATTTTCTCTCACAATAAAATTATCTTTATATAAAATATCCAAAGCCTCATTAACGGTTGGTTTTGTCAAATTTAAACTATTAACTATATCTCCGCTCGTAAACTCTTCCCTTATTATACATTCCCGCAGCACATTTCTTAATGTAGCTTCTTTTGACAATAATTGATATTTCATACTAATACTTTTATTTGATTTCTATAATAATTATTAAATATTAAAAATAAATAAAAATCAATAAATTGAAGAGTTATATTATTTAATTTAAATTGAAAGTTCATATTTATTATATTTAACGGATAAATTCTCATTTTAATTAATTGTTAATAATAAAAAAATATAAAAACTTGATTTATAGAATATTTTTTATATACTCGTTAATATTATTACATAATATTAAAACAATATTAAAAACGAGGCAAAATAAAATGTTTACATTAGGAATCGATTTAAGCACTCAAAGTTTAACTTTAAGTATTTTAAATTACAAAAATTTTAAAAACGAATTGAATATATCCGTTCCTTTTAATTCTTTGGAAGAGATAAACGAATCTTTAATGAATAAAAACTCCTTATTAATAGATTCCGATGTGGAAGGAAAAGCCGAACAGGATATAAATATTTTTTTGATAGCTTTGGATAAAGCTTTTTTAGAATTAAAGGACAAATGCAATACATCTCTTATAAACTCGATACAAATTTCAGCTCAACAACATGGGCATGTATATTTGTCTGAAAATTATAAAAAGAATTTGGAATATTTAAAATCAAAAGAATCGGCAAATAAAAATTTGACTAAAATATTAAAAGATTCTTACTCCTATAACGCCGCTCCGATTTGGAGAACTTCTTGCACGAAAAAAGAGGCGGACGAATTAAGAGAAGCTGCGGGAGGTAAAGAAAAAATGATTAAAATAACGGGTTCCAACTCTCCGCTTAGATTTACGGGAGCGATTGTAAAATATAATTTTGATAATAATAAAAATCTTTCAAAAAACACTTATAAAATATTTTTGCTAAATACATTTATCGCTTCGATTTTAACGGCTGAATGCGATATCGCTGTCGATTTTGGAAACGGTTCGGGAACAAGTTTAATGGATTATTCAAAAAAAGAATGGGATGATAATCTTTTAAATGCGATTTCAAAAGATTTAAAAAATAAATTGGGAAATATAGATAGTCCTTCGAGCCGTGCAGGATATATATCGACTTATTTTATAGAGAAATACGGATTTAATAAAAATTGTATGGTTGGAATAGGTAGTGGCGATAATCCCGAAACGAAAGTTTTATATAAGAGAGATATTCTTTCGCTTGGGACGAGTTTTGTTTATATGCTTAATATAGACGAAAACGAAAGGGATTACGGCGGAGTTTCAAACGCTATGTATGACGGAATAGGAAATCCCTTTATGATATTCTGCCGAACAAACGGCGCTATGTTATGGGACGCTATAATGAATCTTTATAATAAAAATTACAAAGATATAAGCGATTGCCTTAAAGAAAATATAAATAATTTGCCGTTAATATTATGGCAGAAAGAAAACGAATCCGTTCCGATTAGCAAATCTTTCGATATAAAAAGATATTATGATAAACCTTCTTTTGAAAACGATTATAAGGGAATAGTTTTAAGTTCTTTGTCTTTAATAGCATCGTATTCCAAAAAATTTAATTCTTCTAAAAAAATGGATTTATCGGTTACGGGAGGACCTGCAAAAGATATTGAAATATTAAAGATTATAGCAAATATATGGCAATGTCAGGTTAAAATGCTTCCTTCGGGCGGCGCTTCTTTGGGCGCTGCAATCGCCGCTATTTTATTATTAAAAGAAAATATAGATTTAGATGAAGTTAGAGATGCTTTGAGAGATAAAACGGTTATAGAACCCGATTATAATTTATCTAAAAAATACGAAGAATATCAAAAAAATATGATGGAAAAATTTGCAGAATTGACAGAAAAATAAAAATTAAGATTTATTTACATAACTATATATAGTAATATTGATTTAATTTTAAGCAATGTTATAATATATGTCAATAAAAATTTTTTATAAGAGATTTTTTAAGTTAATAAAATAATAAAAATTCTAAAATTTTGTCGGAGGATGAATTAATGAAGAATGTGCCCGAAATTTTTGGCAGTATGGTTTTTAACGATAATGTTATGAGAGAAAAATTACCGAAAGATGTTTATAAAAAGTTAATAAAAACCATAAAAAACGGCGAGAGATTGGATTTGGAACTTGCAAATGTAGTCGCTCATGCCATGAAAGAATGGGCTATAGAAAAAGGCGCCACTCATTTTACGCATTGGTTTCAGCCTATGACGGGAATAACCGCAGAAAAACATACGAGTTTCATAACTCAAGGAGAGGGCGGTTCTATTCGCATGGAATTTACGGGAAAAGAATTGGCTCAAGGAGAACCTGACGCATCAAGTTTTCCTTCGGGCGGATTAAGAAGCACATTTGAAGCTAGAGGTTATACGGCGTGGGACCCGACTTCTTACGCTTTTATTAAAGACAATACTTTATGCATTCCGACAGTTTTCTGTTCTTATGGAGGCGAAGCTTTGGATAAAAAAACTCCTCTTCTTCGTTCGATGGAAGTTTTGGAGAGAGAGGCAAAAAGAATTCTCAAATTATTCGGACATGATGTCGGAAGAGTTTATATCACAGTCGGAGCGGAACAGGAATATTTTTTGATAGACAGGGAATTATATTTGCAAAGACAGGATTTAAGATATTGTAAAAGAACATTATTCGGCGCATGCCCTCCGAAAGGGCAAGAACTCGAAGACCATTATTTTGGAGCGATAAAACCGAGAGTGTTGGAATTTATGAAAGAACTTGACAACGAACTTTGGAAATTGGGAATAATGGCGAAAACGGAACATAATGAAGTGGCTCCCGGACAATACGAATTGGCTCCTGAATTTTCAATTACAAATATCGAAGCTGACCAAAATCAATTAATGATGGAACTAATGAAGGTAATCGCAGAAAAACATAATTTAGCTTGCATTTTGCATGAAAAACCTTTTGCGGGAGTAAACGGAAGCGGAAAACATAATAATTGGTCGATGGCTACCGATACGGGAATGAACCTTCTTGAACCGGGAAAAACTCCTTGGAAAAATAAGCAGTTTCTATTGTTTTTGGTTGCGTTTATAAAGGCGGTTGACGAATATCAGGATTTGCTTAGAATGACTACCGCAAGCGCAAGTAACGACCACCGACTCGGGGCAAGCGAAGCGCCTCCTGCTATAATATCGATTTTCTTAGGAGACGAACTTACGGAGATGCTCGAGGCTTTCGGAAATTCAAAAAAATATAAAGCAAAAGATTTGGAAGAGATGGAAGTAGGCGTTAATTATCTTGCAAGATTTACCAAAGATTTTACCGACAGGAACAGAACTTCGCCGCTTGCATTTACGGGAAATAAATTCGAATTTAGAATGGTAGGTTCGAGTTTGTCGATATCGGGACCTAATATGATACTTAATACTATCGTAGCCGAATCGCTATCTCAATTTGCCGACATTTTAGAAAAAAGCTCAAACTTTGAAAAAGATTTGGAAGAATTGATTAAAGAGTCGTTTATAAAACATAAAAGAATAATATACAACGGAAACAATTATTCTGACGAATGGATAAAAGAAGCAAAAAAAAGAGGATTATATAATTTGAAATCCACTCCCGAAGCTTTGCCTCATTTTATAACGAAAAAAACTGTGGAGCTTTTGACTAAACATAAGGTTTTTACCGAAGTAGAAATTCATTCGAGATACGAAATCGTTATCGAAGAATATGTTAAAGTTCTTAATATTGAGGCTTTGACTTTAATCGATATGATTAATAAAAATATTATTCCCGATTCGATTGAATATGCGGGAGCGCTTTCAAAAGTTGCCGAAAGAAAGAAAAACTTAAAAATAAAATTTGAAGTGGAAAAAGATTTGATTATTAAAATAAACGGTTTGACTAAATCTTTATACGACAAACTTAAAAAATTGGAAAACTATATCGCAGAAGGTAAAAAAATAGAAGATACTTTGAAATCGGCGGAATTCTATAGGGATAAAGTTTTGTATTGTATTGACAAGGATATGCGTCCTATAATAGACGAATTGGAAAAAACTGTTTCAAAAAAATATTGGAAACTTCCAACTTACGGAGATATGCTTTATAGTTTGTTATAATGGCATGTTTGGTTTAAAATACGCTGTGAACAAATTCCTTTATTGCATTTCCACTGATATTAAATTGTTCTCCGTTTACGGTAAAATATCCCGTAATAAATCCTTTAGAAACGGCGTTGTTTATTTTTCTGACATAGCCGAAAGAATCTTTAACCTCTTCGCTTTTTACCGTATAAACGAAACTAAATCCCGATTCTTTCGAGTAAAAATCTATACTGTCATTATATTCATGCGAGATAAAATCGTCATAAACGAACCATTTATTATTATATAAAAATTTTATGATTTTTGAATTCTGCGATTGCGGTTTTGAATCGTAAATAAAAATGGGGACAGGTTTAACGGAGTAGGGGATATATGCAAGTCCCGCGATTAGATTATGATTATATCTTGATGGAATTCTGCCAACCGTATTTATCGCCAAAATCGAACTTGTAAAATTAATCATATTTTCGCTTCCGGGAACTATCAAATAACCTTTAGGATAACCGAAATAATAATTTGCCATATAAAGCCCTCTGTTTTTTCCCCAATTAATCATAGCGGCGTTGAAATTTGTAAATCTAAAATTAAGTTTGCAATCCAAAATATTTGTAATCATGGTTTCAAAATTAATGGAAGTATTATAAAAATTGGGAATCTCCAAATCCAATCGCGAGTTTGTTCTTCTAAACTGAGCTCGCGTAAAATTATCGTAATAATCCAAAAAAATTTTGCTTTCTTCTTTGAGCAAAAAATTCTGACTGTCGCCGTCAAGAAGATTAAAAGCGTTATAGGAAAAATATCTTTTCAAACCGTATTTGTAAAGTTTCCATAAAATGGCATGATTATCATGAAACAAATATAAATATAGAGTTTCTTTCATATCTTCTTTTATTGGAATTGAGTTTGGAATATTTGTAAAATTTCCCGTGTAATAAATTCCCCTTTCGTTCATAATATTTTCGCCATAAACTTCGGGAGTATTGTTTCTCATAAATGATTTTTTAGCGACTAAATTATAAGGAATATAAGTTACGAGAAAAACTATTATGGCAAATATTAAAACGCCCAAAGCTATTAAAATATATTTTTTTACATAACTCGAAGAATATTCGTAATAATCGTCTTTTTCTATAAGCTGTTTTTTAAAACCCATAATTTATTTAATTCTCTTTCTTTAACTTTTTAAACTTTTTAACTTTCTTTAATTTTATTTAAATTTCTTTAAATCTATTTAAGTTTTTTATTTTATTTTTTATTTTTATTTTAATTAATTTTTAAATTTTTCTAAACTTTAAATTTTTTCTAAACTTTAAACAACTTTAAATTTTTCTTTTAACTAATTTTTTCGTTTAATTCTTTTTCAATATCCGCTTTCACTTCCTCTTCAGTTCTTTTTTCGATTGAAGAATCGAGAAGTTTATTTAATGCAAAAAGCGCCACTTCGATTTCATTGTCTTCGGGAATTTTTGTTGTAATTTTTTGAAGCAAAAGTCCGGGCAAAATAGCAATACGCATTAAAGGAAAATCGTAAAATCTGAAACCCAATTTTAATATTTCGTAGGATATTCCCGAAACAATCGGAAGCAGTAAAATATTTATAATCAAAACGGTAATATTTCCCACAATTTTCGGAGGAATAAATGAAGAATATATAAAAGAATAAACGAAATAACTTGTAAACATATATAAAAGAATCGAAACCGTCAAAACCAAAAACATAAAAGTCGTTCCGCATCTCGGATGAATAGTTGTAAAATTTCTTATATTTGTTTTGTCGGGAGTAAGTCCATGTTCGTAAGCGTTTACTACCATGTGTTCGGCTCCATGATATTGAAAAACTTTTTTAATATCTTTGAAAAACGAAATAACAAGAAGATACGCTATAAATATAAGAAGTTTAACCGCTCCTCTGATAAGATTGAACGACACGACATGACTTTTTTCGTCTATTCCGATAAGGTTTACTATAAAATACGGAAGCGCTATAAAGAGTCCGACTGCAAAAGCCAAAGAAACGAGCATGCTTAAAGTCATCGCCATATTTTGTTTTTTTTCGTCATTATTTTTTTCTTTTTCATTATTTACATTTTCTTTTTTATTTTCCGCTTCTTCTTCCAAACCCGCAGTATTTGCAGAAAACATTAAGGTTTTATATCCTAATTTCATCATATCTATAAAATTAATTATTCCCCTAAAAAAAACCGTTTTGCTTAATTTGTTTTTATTTTCGGGTATTCTGTGTTTTATAAAATCTATTTCTTTAGTCGGTTTTCTAACGGCGACTACATAATGACTTTTATTCCTAAGCATAATGCCTTCTATAACAGCCTGCCCACCGACTCCTTCTTTTATTCTGTTTTCATCCAATTTCATTTATTTTATCCTAATCTAATTTTTTAATTTGATTTTTAAATTATATTAATGATATATTAAATAATTTATTCTTTCAATAGTTTAAGTTGTCATTGCGAGGCTTTGCCAAAGCAATCCACACAAAATAAAATTCCACTTTAATTTTTTGACAAATGATTAATTTTTTAGTATAATACAATTATGAAAGACATTTATAAATTATCAGACTTATTCGCCCGATACCTACTCGGCAGAAATGGAAACGAAGATTTATTAGAGAATTTAGTTAATGCAACTCTAACCGACTTCAATTTTGAAGAAGTTAAAGATTTAGAAATTATTGACCCATTTAATTTGTCAGA
>CAZRYV010000048.1:2038-13250 GCA_964604385.1 uncultured Brachyspira sp. | reverse complement strand
TAATATAACAAATCTATTTATACCTATAGTCGTGTCTTCTATTCAATCTTCTATAAAAATAGCTATCGCTATGGAAGTCAGAGGATATAGCGCTCCTTATACGAAAACAAGACTATATGAATCTTTTATGACGCTTAAAGATTTTTTGTATATAATTTTTAATATTATATTCTTAATATTTATTATCGTGATAAGATACAAATTAACTAAATATTTAACTTGACAATTTATAATTATTACATTAATATTATAACTATTCTCCGTGTATCTTTGGACGATTTTTGTTTTTGGGAGTAGTTTAAACAATATGAATGAAGAATTATTTTCAAGAAAAGAATCTGTTAAAGATATTTTTTTTATTATAGAGGATAAATTAAAAAAAGGCTTATTTGAAGAGTCTATGGAAGACTTCGATAGAATAATGAATATGGACTTCGAATATGCCGATTTATACGATAATATATCATGCGTGAAATTTTGGATAAACAGGCTTGATAATTTAAATAAATTAAAAAAGGATTATTTAGAATATTGTAGATTTTTGGATTCTTCTTATAAGAAATTTTGTAGCTTTATAAGGAAGGAAAATTATAAGAGAGATTTAATATCTATAAAGGCTATTCATTATTTTGTATATAACAAGATAATCGAGCTTTTAATGTCTAAAGATATTAACGGAAAAGAGCAGTTGCATTTATTATCGAATGCGTTTATAGAATTGGAGGATTATAATAGAGGCTTAAAGGCTTATGAATATTTCAATACGATTGAACCTTATAATTCAAATACTCTCGGATTTATCGCGGAAATTAATCATAAATTGGGAAATGAAAAACATGCAAAAATGTATATTAGAGAGGCTCTGTTTTACGAACCTCTTAATATAGAATTTGAAAGAATTACGATAGAAGCCGTTAGAGAAATTAAAGATATAATAATAAAAAGGGGAAAACATAATAACAGCGAGGAATAGATTATAAGTTGGATGAGAGCTTATGGCGAACTTATGAATATTCTCGATATAAAAAAAGAATTAAGCGAAAAAGAGGAAATCGAATTAAGAAAAAATATTTCAAAACTCGAGGCGGATTATAGAAAATTTAAGTTAAGAGATAAAGTCGCTCCCAAACTTTTGTCTTATTACGCTTTTCTTACCGCTTGCCTTATAACGAGGCATAGTAATTCGGATATGGAAGAGATAGAAATATTAGGAAGAAAAATGGCGACTATAGATGAAGAATTGTTGCAATATTATATAAAAATATTAAAAAAGAGGTGAACTATGTCGGAAGCTCTACAAAAATTAGAAAATATATTTATAGAGGAAACTTTTACGAGAAAACCTTTGTTAAATTATACCATTAAATATTTTACTGATTTAAGCGGAATAATAAACGATATTAACGATAAAAAAGAAATAGAATCCGCTATAGATACGGCTAAAATGCAGTTGGAAAAAAATCAGCAGCATATATCGGCGTTGTATTCAATTGGATTCTTAAATTTGAAACTTGAAAATTATTCCGATATGAATTTGGATAAACTTTTGGGAATTTTTAAAAATGCAAAAAAATGGAATATAGTGGAATATATCGCTCAGAAAATTTTAGACGAATATTATGAAAGCGATTATGCCTTAAGATATTTGGCAAATTATTATCAGATTTCAAACAGAGAAGCGGAAGCTGTAGAAATTTGGGAAAGGTTAGTAAAATTCGACACTTCCAATCCCGAACTTCCGGAAAAAATAGCGCATATTAAAGAAACTGCCGGAGATACCTCAAGCGCCGTTCATTATTATAAAATAGCTTTTGAGAGAAATCTTATCAGAAAAAGAAATAACGCCGAAAGCAATATAAAAAAAGTTTTGGAATACGAGCCGGACAATTACAATTATTTGCTAAAATACGAATCTGCATTGCATGAACTTGTGGACGCTAATATTATGATTGATGTTTGGAAAATGATATTCTTCTACTATTTTGAGAATGCAAGATATAACGAAGCTTTGAAAACTATTAAAAATCTTCTCAATTACGAGCAAGCAATAGTCGCTCAAAATAATAAAAAGGCAAAATTTTTCAGACATAGATTGGTTGATGTTTATAAGGCTTTATATCCGAATCATACTCTTTTTGAAAAGATAGAGGAAATATCGGCGATAACGAATGTAAACAAACCGCCAAAATCCTGCTTGGAAATTTTTGAAAAATATATACAATACGATGTCGATAAATATGTTATTCATAGAAATTTCGGTGTTGGAAAAATCAAGGCTATAACTATAAGCGACATTAAAATAAAATTCGTTTCGCAAGAAGATGAGAGAAAAATGACTTTCGATATGGCTATTCAATCTCTCACAACCTTGCCCGAAGACGATATAAATGTTTATAAGGCGTATAAACTTAACGAATTAAAAAAGATTGCAGAAGAAAATCCTACGGAACTTTTAACTATAATTTTAAAATATAGAAAAACCATAAGCACAAAAGATTTGAAACAGGAATTAACTTCAAGTCCAATAGTTATATCCGAATCTTCTTATCCGAAATGGTTAGAATCGGCAAAAAAATCTGTGCGCGCTTCGACTACAGTTAAATTTGACAAAAATACATTTCTTTATAACGAAGAAGCGGAAACTTACGATGCGGAAAGTTTGTCTAAATTTAATAAGACTAAAAATTTCTTTGAAAGATATCAAATATATATGGAATATTTAACCTATACTCCAAATCTAAACTCGGAAGAAGCGAAAGAAATGCATGATTATTTTGTCAATATGGCAAAAGATAAAAATGCCGAAAACGACGCTAGAATAATAAGCGCCATATATTTAAAAATATCGGGAGACAACGAAAAAGACATTCCTTCGCTTTCGGATATAATACAAAATATCGGCGATTATACTCATATATACGAAATTCTTCCTTCTTCTAATTATAGAGATAGATTTCTTAAAGCGATTTGGGACGGCAAAAACGAAGAATATTACGACATTATATTAAAAATATTATATTCTCCGCAAGTAAAGAATCATTATTTAGTAATAAATAAATTGTTCGAAGATGGTAAAACCGATATTTTATCAAAAACTATAGACGATATATTTTTGCATTACAGAGAATATCCCGAATCTTTCGTTTATTTCGCTCAAAAGATTCTTGACGGCGAATATTCCGATAAAACCGAAGGAGGAATTAAAATAAATAAAAATTCCTTAATGATTGGTTTATTAAGCATAATATCTCATTTATCAAAAATGGTGGACAATAAAGAAACTGCTGTTCAAGGCAGAAAACTTTTAAAAACGGTTTACGAGCTTGTATTCGATAAAAATTATCTTTTGAAATTTATAGAAACGGAATCGGAAGACGATGTAAAAATTATATTTGGCGAATTTCAAAAACTCGTTAATCTGGAACAGCATTATAAAACCGATATTATATCCGCCGTTATTAAACGATTTCCTAATTGGAAAATATAGTTTGTAAATGCAAAACGAAATAAAAAAAATATGCGTTATAACCGATATAAACGGAATATACGGATTCGGGCATTTTACTCGAATGAAATTTATTGCAAATAAACTTCAAAATTTTTACGATTTTATATTTTCTTCAATTAATGACGAAAGCGAATTATATTCTCAATTAAAGGCAAAAGAAAATATAGAAACTTGCAAATTTAACGAAATAAAAAATATCTCTCCATATTTAATAATAGTCGACTGCAGAGAAGTTTGCCAAAAATATATAAAACAGTTAAAAAAAATATCTCCCGTTATAATCATAGACAGCGTTGGAGAAGAGAGAAAATTTGCGGATATAGTTATAGAAATGCTCCCAAATTTGGATAATTCCGATTCTATCAATATAAAGCCTTTTTCGCTAACCATTCTTAATTCAAATATAAAACCTAAATACGACTGCGAAGCTCCGATACTCGTTTATTTGGGTTTTAACAATAATTTAAAAAACAAAGCATTTAAAATTATATCCAAAATAAAAAATAAAAAATTTATATTTATAGAATCGGAGATTGAAAGCGAAAATATAATATCAAAAAAATTCTCTCCCGATATATTTGAAAATCCGTATTCCGCCGTTATAACCTATTTCGGGCTTACGGCTTTTGAGTGCATCGAGGCTAAAATTCCCGTTATATTATTATCTCCAACAAAGTATCATAACGATTTGGGAATTAAATGCGGCGACATATTTTTTAATTTGGGATTTTTTGAAGACATAAATATAGAAGACGCTTTTTATAAAATAAACGAATTTCTTTTTAATTTTGATTTGCAAAACGAATATAAAGAAAAAGTAGAAAGTATAGATACCGAAAAATCTTTAGAAAGAATAAAAACCATAATAGACAATATCGCATATTTTAAAAATATAAAATGTCCGTTTTGTAAATCCAAAAATGTAGAAATAAAAAACAGAAATGCAGAATCGAATTTATACAAATGCGAAAAATGTAAATCGTTATTCAGAAAATATTTTCTTCTCGTTTCTACGGATTATTCTTCGAAATATTTTATTGAAGATTATAAAAGTCAATACGGAAAAACCTACGAAGAAGACGAAGAGAATTTAAAATCGCTTGCAAAAAGGCGTTTGAAAATAATAAACAATATCAAGCCCGCAGGCAAAATATTGGATTTAGGCTCAGCTATGGGATTTTTCTTGAAAGAGGCTTCTCTAAACGGATATGAAACGGAAGGAATAGAGATAAGCGAATACGCCGCAAATTACTGCGTCAATAATCTTAATTTGAATGTTCATAATATTTCTTTGCTCGATTTTGAATACAAAGAAAAAGAATACGATATAATAACCGCTTGGTATGTTTTGGAACATATAAACGAGTTCGATAAATTGCTAAAAAAAATATTGTTTTCTCTTAAAGAAGACGGCATTTTGGCTTTGGCTATGCCCAACGGAAACGGAATAAGCGGCAAATATAATAAAAATTATTTTAAGATAGTTCCGTCCGACCATGCTTTTGAAATAAATCCTAAAGCTTTGGATAAATTTTTTAAAAGATATTCTCTAAAAAGAGTTCATCTTGAAAATCGGAGTGTTTATTACGAAAGATTTTGCGACATTTTCAATTTAAAATTTCTAAAAGAAAATAAAACTTCAAACAAATTATACGATTTCCTCGCTAAAAAATATAATTTTGGCGACACTTTCGAATGCGTATATAAAAAATATTAAACAAATTATCGATTATAATCGTTAAAAGGTATTGACAAAATCCGAAATAGGATTTATAATTTATATATCCGAAATCGGAATTTTAATTAAAAAGGATATAATATGAACTTAAAAAACTTAAAGGGAAAAAATAAGGAAATAAACCGCATTTATAACGAAAACGAACAACTGTATAATGATTACGCTCATCGTTGCGGTTTGTCCTCATCTTCGTTATGGATTTTATACGCTTTATACGAAACCGAAGAAGTATATATGCAAAACGATATTGCAAAAATCGTATCTTTGCCTAAACAAACGGTTAACTCTTCGATATCGGGATTAATTAAAAAAGGCTATATAGAACTCGAACATATTGAAATGACAAGAAACGGGAAAGCGGTGAAACTGACAAAAGAAGGTGAAAAAATTTGCAAAAAATTTATCGCTCCTTTAATAGAAGCGGAAGAATCGGCGTTATCGAATATGTCAAAAGCAGAAGTGGAAACATTGCTTATGTTATTAAACAAGATAACTTTAATTTTTAAAGACAAAATAGAAAAAATATATAAAAAATCCGCAAGAGGAGATAAAGAAAATAAATGAAATTGATATTAAGATTTTTAAAACCTTATTGGAAAAGTTTGATTATAATTTTACTTGCGATTATTGTCGATGTATTATGTTTTTTACTTATACCGACTATTACGGCTAATATGATTAATATTGCGGTTCAAAACGGCGGATTAAATTTAATATTAAAGAAAGGAATTGTTATGTTTTCAATTTCTTTAATATCAGGCTTGGTAGCGTTGCTCGGAAGTTGGATTTGCGCAAGATTATCTTCAAATATAGGAAGAGATATTCGCAACGCTATTTACGATAAATCTCTCGCTTTTTCGCAGTCCGATTTTGAAAAATTCGGAGCGGCTTCTATGGTAACAAGAACTATGAACGATGTAAACATTATACAACAAGGTTTCGTTATGTTTATGCAAATGATTATTCCCGTTCCGATAACATCCGTATTAGGAATTTATTTTGCATTTCGTATCAATAAAAACATGGGATTTTTCTTTTTAATCGTCATATTTTTTATTATGCTCATATCGATTATGATTATAAAACATGCCTATCCCATATATAAAAAATTACAATATTTTTTAGACAGAATGAATGTGGTTTTAAGAGAAAATATAACGGGAGTTCGAGTAATCAGGGCTTTCAATAAAGAAAACTACGAAGTTAATAGAATGAAAAAATCGTTTTCAGATTATGCCGAGTTGTCCATTAAAGCTAATTATATATTCGCATCGTTAGATAGTTTAGGCATAATTATTATTAACTTGGCTATAGTAGCGATTATTTATATGGGCGGAAACAATATCGGCAGAGGCGCTATGCAAATCGGAGATATTGTCGCTATAACGGAATATTTTATAATGGTTTTGCTTTATATAATTTTTGCTCAAATGGTAATTATACTTTTGCCAAGAGCTATCGCCTGTTTGTCTCGTATATCTGACATTTTATCCGTAACGCCAAAAATCATTGACGGAGAAAAAAGCGATTTTTTGGATATTTCTTCGGAAATTATAAGATTGGAAGATGTTAATTTTAGTTTTGGAGATGCGGACGAATATGTGTTGAAAAAATTATCTTTCAGCTGCAAAAGAGGAGAGACTACAGCCATAGTCGGAGGAACGGGAAGCGGAAAATCCACTATTGCCAAATTAATTTTGCGTTATTACGATATTAACTCGGGAAAGATATCGTTAAAAAACAGAGATATAAGAGAGATGCCTCAAAAAATTTTAAGAGATTCAATTTCCTATGTTCCGCAAAAGGCTTGGCTTTTTTCGGGAACGGTGGCGGATAATTTAAAATACGGAAATCCGAACGCAAGCGAAGAAGAAATGTTAAACGCTCTCAATATAGCTCAAGCTAATTTTATAAACGACTTAAACTCTCCCGTATCTCAAGGCGGAACTAATTTCTCGGGAGGACAGAAACAGAGATTATCAATAGCGAGAGCAATTATAAAGAAAGCGGATTTATATATTTTTGACGATAGTTTTTCGGCTTTGGATTTTAAAACGGATGCGGCTTTGCGTAAATCCATCGCTAAAGAAATAAAAGATGCCGCTATTTTAATAATCGCTCAAAGGATAAGCACAATAATTAATGCCGAACAGATTATAGTTATAAACAATGGAAAGATAGCGGGAATCGGCAGGCATGATTATTTATTAAAAAACTGCAATGTATATAAGGATATAGTTGAATCACAAATGAAAGGAGAAAATTTAAATGGAAAATAATCAATTTGAAGAAGAATTATTTGAAATAAAAAACGCTAAAGGAACTATAAAAAAATTAATAAAATCGATGTTGAAACAGAAAATAAGACTTTTTATAGTCATAATTTCCGTAATTTTATACACGATATTTAATATTATAGCTCCCTTATACAGCGCAAAAGTTATAGACATTATTTGGAATAATATAAAAGAATCTTTAACTTTAGGTAAAACTTTTAAAATCACTTGGGAAATCGGCGGTTTGCAAATATTTACGCTTCTTCTAATTTATATTGGAAGCGGATTATTTTATACTTTGCAAAATTTTGTTATGGCGAGTTTTGCCGAAAAACTTAATTTGCATCTTAGGGAAGAGATAAGCAAGAAATTTCAAAAACTTAATTTGGAATATTACGACAAATATAGAGTGGGAGAGATTATGAGTCCTGTAATAAACGATTTGGATAAAATGTCAGAAGCTTTACAAACGGGACTTTTAAAATTATTTACCGCTATAGCGACTATCATAGGTTCCATTTTAATTATGTTTTCTTTCAGCGTTTCTTTAACCGTTATATTTCTTGTCTTTACGGGAATTTCTCTTTTGCTTACAAAAATAGTTTCCAAAATAACTTTAAAATACGCATCCGAAAGACAAAGTTATGTAAGCAAATTAAACGGATTAGTCGAAGAATCTTACAGCGGAAGAATGATAATCAAATCTTTTAATTACGAGAATACGAGTTCCGCTCGCATTCATGAAGCTACCGAAGAACTTGCAAAAATAACTAAAAAAACGGATTTTTTAATAAACGCCATCAATCCTATTATAAGACTTGTAAATAGATTCGGGCAGGTGATAATAGTAATTTTCGGAGGATTAATGCTACTTAACGGAAAATTTAGTCCCGGAAAATTTCAGGCTTTTCTTGAATATATAATTAAAGCGGGAGAACCGATAACGGAAATGTCTTTTATGATTAATTCGATTCAGTCGGCGCTCGCTTCGGTTGAAAGAGTTTACAAACTATTGGAAGAAAAAGAAATGACGGACGATTCTAAATTTATTTCAAAATTGGAAAACATTAAAGGCAATGTAAGTTTTAGAAATGTCAGATTTGGATATTCTGAAAATAATCTTTTAATTAAAAATGTAAGTTTTGATGCAAAAAGCGGACAGAAAATAGCCATAGTCGGAAGCACGGGCGCGGGAAAAACAACGCTTATAAATTTGCTTATGCGTTTTTACGAAATAAATGGAGGAGACATTTTACTAGACGAATATAACGCTAAAAATATTTCGAGAGCCGCTTTAAGAAAAAATTTTGGAATGGTATTGCAAGATACTTGGCTTTTTGAAGGAACTATCGCAGAAAATATAGCTTATGGAAAATTGGACGCTACAAGAGAAGAGATTATTAATGCCTCTAAAATTGCGAGAGCGGATTTCTTTATTAGAACTACGCAAAATGGATATGATACGATTTTAAATAATGATACGGAAAATATATCCATAGGACAGAGACAACTTTTAACCATAGCGAGAGTAGTGTTATGCAATCCCGCCATATTAATTTTGGATGAAGCCACATCTTCGGTAGATACTAAAACCGAAATAGAAATTGTAAAAGCTATGAAGTCTCTTATGCAAAATAGAACGAGTTTTGTTATAGCGCATCGTCTTTCTACGATAATAGACGCCGATTTAATTTTGGTTATGCAGTCGGGAAATATTATAGAACAAGGAAGTCATAATGAGCTTTTAAATGCTAAAGGTTATTATTACGAACTTTACAACAGTCAATTTGCTTAAAGTTTTATAAAAAAAATTTTATAAAAGAAATAATATAAAATACGATAGAAGTTTAAAATCATTCGGCTACGCCTAAAGAAATATATTTTATTCCTCTTTCGTTCATTCTGTTTTTTTCGAATTGATTTCTTCCGTCAAATATAATCGGTTCTTTAAGCGTATTTTTTATTTTATCGAAACTTGGTCTTTTAAATTCGTTCCATTCCGTTATTAGAATCAAAGCGTCCGCATTTTCCAAAGCCTCATAAGAATTTGCGGAATAATCTATTTTATTTCCTAAAATGCTTTTTGCAGTTTCCATAGCTTTAGGGTCGTAGGCTTTTATTTTAGCGCCATATTCCAAAAGCATGTCTATAATAGTTATTGCGGGAGATTCTCTCATATCGTTAGTTCTCGGTTTGAAAGAAAGTCCCCACACGGCGAATACTTTATTTTTTATATCGTTATTATAATATTTTAGAATTTTATTTACAAAAACTTTTCTCTGATTTACATTAACTTTATGAGTCGCTTTCAGCAAATCGGAATCTATTCCAAAATCGGACGCCGTTTTAATAAGAGCCTGAACATCTTTTGGAAAACAACTTCCGCCGTATCCCAAGCCATGAAATAAAAATTGATTTCCTATTCTTTTGTCGCTCGACATACCGATTCTAACCAAATCGGCGTTTGCTCCAACCTTTTCGCATATATTTGCCATTTCGTTTGCAAAAGATATTTTTGTAGCAAGAAAAGCGTTAGCGGCATATTTAGTCATTTCTGCAGATTTTATATCCATAATAATAATTGGATTTCCCGTTCTCGTAAAAGGATTATAAATTTCTCTCATTATGTCAATGGCTTTTTCCGAATTAGAACCTATAACTACTCTATCGGGTTTAAGAAAATCGTCTACGGCGTCTCCCTGTTTTAAGAATTCGGGATTTGAAACAACATCGAATTCTCCTTTATAATTTTTTTTAATTTCATCTTCGACTAATTTATGAGTGCCTACTGGAACGGTTGATTTATCGACTATAACTTTATATTCGTTATTTTCGCTCATAGCTTTTCCTATACTGTTTGCAACCGACAAAACGAAAGTTAAATCGCATTCTCCGTCATCTCCCGAAGGAGTTCCCACAGCGATAAAACAGGCTAGAGATTTTTTTACTGCATAATCCAAATCGTTTGTAAATTCCAATCTGCCTTCCGAAACATTTGAAAGTATAATTTCTTCGAGTCCGGGTTCGTATAATGGAGTGATTCCGTTTTTTAATTTTTTTAATTTTTCTTCGTCATTATCCACGCATATAACATAATTTCCCATTTCGGCTAAACAAGCTCCCGTAATAAGCCCGACATAACCCGTTCCAACTATACATAATTGCATATTTCATTCCTTATATTTAATATAGACATTTAATTTTTTATATAATATACTATAACAAATTACTTTATTTTTCAAGTAAAAATTGCCGCTGTTTAAGTAGATATTTTAATTGTTTTTCCGAAAATAATAATAGCGTTAGATTATGAGGATTTGAAATGGACGATTATATAAAAAGTCTTCTTAAAGATTTTTTTGAAGAAGCATTCGATATGCTTGACAGACTCGAACAGAATATTCTTATTTTGGATAAAGATAGAAATAATACGGATGCGGTGCAAGAAATTTTTAGAGCCGTTCACACATTGAAAGGAAGCGCCGGAGCTGTTGAACTTTTTGACACTCAAAAATATGCCCATAGATTCGAAGATTTGCTCGATTTAATAAGAGGAAATAAAATAAAAGTTGACGACAAAACCGTAGACATATTATTAAAAGGCATAGACATATTAAAAGAACTTATTAACAGCGCAAGCGAAGAAAAAGAATATTCGGGAAATATAGAAGAAGATATAAAGAATTTGGA
>CAZRYV010000048.1:0-1938 GCA_964604385.1 uncultured Brachyspira sp. | reverse complement strand
CGGAAGATTCAAAATCAGTTTCCGCAAGCAAATACGACAATTTAAATTTTGACAATTCAATTTTGAATTCTATAAGAGAAAATGCCGAAGACGGAGTTAAAACAAAATTGGTTTATGTTAAATTTAACGCAGAAAGTCCTATGAAAACTGTCGGCGGAGTTCAGGTTTATGTGGAACTTAAGGAGAGCGGAGAAGTTATAGCGAGCGTTCCTCCTTTGCAGAATTTGGAAGGAGACGAATTTTATCAAAATGTAATTTATGTTTTGGAAACTATTGAAGAAAATGAAAATATTATAAAAAATATTACTTTGCCCGAAATAACGGAAGAGATAAAAATAGAAGAATTTATATTGGAAGAGTATGAGAAATTCTTGCAAGAAAAACGGGAAAAAGAATCGCAGAAATCTCAATCAAAAGAGGCTCAAGATTCGCAATTAAATCAAGCGAAAAATGAAAAAGATATAAAACATGAAAGACAAAGTTCGTTTTTAAGAGTTGAAAGCGACAGAATAGACGATATGATGAATCAAGTGGGAGAGCTTGTAACTAATAAAAGTTCCTACGAGCAATACGATTCCGATTTAACATCATACAGCAAAGTTATCGACAACGGAATAAACGATATCAGAAAATATTATAAAGACAGCATTATTCAAATATTAAGAAAACTCGAATATTACGCCAATAAAAAAGAAATTAAGGATTTAAGAAATATCTATCTTGACGGATTTAATGAAAAAATCAGCGAAATAGTAAAAATGGAGGAAAATTTTAAAGAGACTTTAGATAAATTTAGAAATTCCTATCAACTTCTTACTAGAGTAACGAACGATTTGCAAGAAACTGTAATGAAAATAAGAATGCTTCCAATCGCTCAAACTTTCAATAGATTTCCTCGTTTAATCAGGGATTTGTCTAGGAATTTGGGAAAGGAAGTCAAACTTGAAATGTCGGGAGAAGAAACCGAACTTGACAAATCGGTTATAGAAGTTTTGGTAGACCCTTTGATTCATATAATTAGAAATGCCATGGACCATGGAATAGAGATGCCCGAAGAGAGAGTAAAAGCGGGCAAACCGAGAGAAGGAACGATATCCTTAAACGCTTCCCATAACGGAAATTTAATCGTAATAAAAATATCGGATGATGGAAAAGGAATGTCTCCTCAAAAAATATTTGAAAGCGCAGTTAAAAAAGGACTCGCATCCGCTGACGCCAAATTAACCGAAAAACAGATGCTAGAATATATATTTACTCCGGGATTTTCTACCGCTACCGAAGTGACAAATCTTTCGGGAAGAGGAGTCGGAATGGATGTGGTTAAAAAAAGTTTGGATAAAATAAACGGAACCGTAGGAATAGAAACGGAGCTTGGAAAAGGCTCTACTTTCTTTTTGAGAATTCCTCTTACGGTTGCGATTATTCAGGCTCTTATAGTGGACGCCGAAAAAGAATATTATGCGATTCCTATTAATAGCATATCCGAAACTCTAAAAATTGATGTTTCCGATATTCAAGATTTGGAAGGAACTGAAGTAATAAAAATAAGAGACGATGTAATAAATGTTTTGAGCGTCAAAGAATTATTCAAACTTCCTTCAAGATACGAAAATAATATAAAATCTTATTATGCGGTAATACTCGCATCCGAAGAGAAGAGAGTAGCGTTGCTCGTAAATAATTTAATAGGCGAACAAGATATAGTTATTAAAACTCTTAAAGATAGAGTAACGAAAGTCGATGGAATATCTGGGGCTACAGTTTTGGGAGATGGAACGGTTAGCTTTATTTTGGATATTCAAACCATTGTCGGACTCGGAACAAAAAGAATCATAGAGAGAGGAAAATTTACTAAAAAAGTTTCTCATTCAAAAAACGAATTAAGAAATTTTATAGATAAATTAAAGAATAATCAAATTCCTGAAGCAAATATTTAAA
>CAZRYV010000047.1:9871-13676 GCA_964604385.1 uncultured Brachyspira sp. | reverse complement strand
AGGTTATAAAAATTATGACGCTTTGATAACGAGAGATTATATAGTTATTTTGTAAGTTGAGGATAAAATGAATAAAAAATTAACGCTAACAATTATTTTTGGTATCTTTATTATAATTTCGGTGGCTACGGTTTTTTTCGTTTCAAGAGGCGTGGAAAAAGTGCAAGGAGTTCAAGGCGGAATTGCGACTATATGATAAAAGACAAAATATATTCTATAATAAAGTCTTATTATTTCGACCAATTAAGAACGGACGAAGGAAATAAACAGTATGTTTATAAACGGGCATATAGACGATGTATTGTTTGTAAACCTTGAATTAAGTTAATTTAAATATAATAGAAAAAATAAAAATGTTTAATATATTTCTTGTTATAATCGGTTCAATCGCTTACGGATTTCTTCCAATATTTGTAAAAAATATTATTCCTTATGGTTATTCTTCAATATCGATAGTTTTTTACAGATATTTATTTACTTCGATTGCATTATTTATAATTATAGTAATACGCAAAAAGAATTTTAAAAAGAATTTGAAAAATAATTTCAAAATTAGTTTTAAAATAAATCAAAGACAATTTTTAGAATTATTTATATTTAGCATATCGGGATTGGGTTTAACTTTCTATTTGCTCTCTCAAGCATTGCTTTATATATCGGCGGGACTTACAAATATGATACATTTCGGTTATCCCGTAGTCGTTATAATTTTAATGGCGGTAATTTATAAAGAAAAAATTAATCGGTTAAAGATATTGTCGATTGTCTCTTCGGTTATCGGAATATTTCTTTTAACGAAAATTGTCGCTGTAGAATCTATAGAATCTTTTAAAGGAATTATATACGCTTTGATTACCACAATCACTTACGGTTCGTATATAATCGCAAATAAAAAATCTTCTTTTGCAAATTTGGATACTATGGTTTCTTTGTTTTATATGTCTTTAATAATATCCATAGCGTTTTTTATAGCGGGAATATTAACTAAAGATTTGCAATTATTGAATAATATTTATGTTTTCTATAATTTTATTGCAATATCTTTATTATGCACGGTGTTTTCTTTAGGGTTATTATTATACGGAGTTAAAAATTTAGGTTCTTCTTTGGCTTCAATATTAAATATGTTCGAGCCTACGACTACTGTTATAGCTTCGGCTTTTATATATCATGAAAAATTAACTATCAATATTATAATAGGTTCGGTTTTGGTTATTTTATCAACGGTTTTTATGATTTTTTCTGATAATTAATTTTTTGATTTATTACAATTTTAGTTTTATTTGTAAATTGCGGACAAAAAAATTGAAAATAAAAAATAAGTTTTTATTTTAATCGTATTGAAAAATAATAATTTTATGTTATATTATTAAGGTTATTTTTAAAAAAGGAAATTATTAATTATGAAAACCGACAGAGAAGAATTGGAAGCGCTTTTATATCAGACGAGATTAAGAATAGAAGAAAATCAAAAAGAAGAAATGTTAAGCAGATTAAATAAAGATTTGGAATTCATCGAAGATTTATTTAAAGTTAATGTTGACAATATTTCTCCTCTGTATCATGTTATAGATTTGCCCGAATATTTAAGGGAAGATAAAGAGGGAGAAACTTTGGATAACGAAACTATAATGAATCTATGCAGAAGCGGAGAATACGGTTATATAGTCGTTCCCGCCGTTCCCGCCGCATTGGAAAATAGCGAACATCAAGCCAAAAAAAGTCGTTAATAAAATAATGAATAAAAATAATGCAAGAAAAAACGAATTTTTTTATATTCAATATAAACATTTTATATAAAATTTTAATCAGAATAATTTTGGGATTTATAATAGCTTTTTTTATATTTGGAATTATTACAATATTTGTAAGATTCGATAGAATGAAAAGTTCGGCAATGTTAAACTCCTCAATTTCTTTAAATTCCCTAAAAGAAAATTCTAAAGAAAATTTTATAAAAGAAAACGATTTAATAATAACTTCAAAATTAAGATACGCTATAGCAATCAAACCTTTTGTCTCTCCATTAACGGGAAAAACTATTATATTTTCTCGTCCTAAAAGAGGCGATATAATATTTATGACAGACCCGAGAAGTTCAAAAGAAAATATTATAAAAAGATTTTTTTCTTATATTGTTTATTTTACGACATTCGGAAAAGTTAATATTTCTAAAAAAAGATATTTAATAAAGAGAGTTGTCGGACTTCCAAACGAAACTATAGAGATTAGAGATAAAAAAGTTTATATTAACGGAAGTCTTTTGGAAGAATCTTGGGCTAATATAAATAACGATATGCGTATTTTGGATTCGGAAGTTTCGAGCAGAGATAATTTCGGACCTTATATTATAGGTTATAACGAATATTTTGTTCTTTCGGATAATAGAGATTACGGATACGACAGCAGAGATTTTGGGAGCATAAATTTTTCTTTAATAGACGGAAAAGTCATTAACCGTTAATATTTTTCTTTATATATTTAAATTTTTATATTTTAATTATATAATTTTTTCAATTTTAGTTTAGGTGGTTCTGATGAAATTTAATTATACTCATACGCTATATGCAAGTTATATATCTTATATAAATCAGGCTATAGTCAATATATTTCCCACTTTGATTTTTACGGCTTTTCAAAGACAACTTGGAATTTCTGTGGAAAAAATAGCTTTTTTAATTTCGTTTAATTTTATAATGCAGGTGATTATAGATTTCTTATCGGCTAAATTTATTGATAAAATAGGCTATAGAATTCCAATCGTATTTGCAAATATTTGCGCGGGAGCGGGATTTATACTTTTAGGAATTTTGCCTTTTTATATCGATTCTTTTATCGCTATATTGATATGTTATTTTTTAAACGCTATGGGAGGCGGATTGATAGAAGTTTTGGTAAGTCCAATAGTGGAAGCTATGCCCGAAAAACAAAAAGTTAAAGCTATGAATATATTGCATTCTTTTTACTGCTGGGGTTGTATGTTTATAGTAATATTATCGACTATATATTTTAAGATATTCGGCATAGATAATTGGAGATATTTGTCTATATTATGGGCTATTTTGCCTATATTTTGCGCTATACTATTTATAAAAGTTCCGATTAATACTTTAAAATATGGAAACTCCGATAATGATTCCGTTTCAATTAGAAAATTATTATCCGTCCGTATAGTTTTAGCGTTCATATTATTAATGATATGTTCAGGAGCTTTAGAACATTCCATAGCTCAATGGGTTTCGTTTTTTGCGGAAGTTGGACTTAATGTGAATAAAAGCGTGGGCGATATATTTGGAACTTGCATGTTTGCATTTTGTATGGGAATAGTTCGTCTTATTTACGGAATGAAATCGGAAAGCATAGACATAAATAAAGCTTTAACGGTATCGTCAATATTTTGTATGTTCGGATATGTCATAACGGCATTTAGTCCATACTCTTTTTTATCTCTGATGGGATGCGCTATAATCGGGCTTTCGGTTGGGATAATGTGGCCCTCCGTTTTTAGTTTGGCTTCAAAAAGTTATCCGCAGGGTGGGACGGCTATGTTCGCAATGTTGGCTTTGGCGGGCGATATCGGATGTTCTCTAGGACCGGGAGTTGTCGGAATAATATCCAATAACAAAACTATAATCAATAAATTTTCTTATTTTATTTTAAATGACGATATTACTCAAATAGGATTAAAAGTCGGAATATTTTTTGCAATAATATTTTCAATACTCATGTTTACGACTTTATTTATTTTAAGAATAAAAAATAAATAATAGGCTTTATTTTATAAAAACTCTTTATAAAAAATTTA